>JALYOY010000005.1 GCA_030856655.1 Pseudomonadota bacterium
GCGCACAAGCCAACCATCGAGCGGACGATTGCTGGGTGGCGAGCCCTGGATGCTGGTGGTACCGCCAATCAGCGCACGGATCTCGGCATAGGCGAGCAGCTGCTTGTAATAGCCGCGATCAAACGCAATGGCCATGGATTTGCCTCGAAGTTATCTATCCACACGGACCGCACGGTGCCCATAATACTTCTATTGATCAACGGCAGGCATTGCTCTCCAAAAACAGGATATTTCTTCCCTTTAAAGCACCATCCTCGCCTAAAATTTACGCTCATCATAATGATGTGTCAACGATGCTTCGCCGCACCCTGAGCCATCACCGCCCCGCCTCCTTGACAATCTCCATGAGCTGATCAACCAGCGCCCTCTTCCGCTCACCCAGTTCAGAATAGCGTGAGTACAGGTCGTTGAGGTCACGTGTATACTGCTGAATGCGTTCTTGCCGCTCCCGCTGCAACCGAATATTATCGTCATAATTTGTCGGGGGCGCATCCCTCACGCCTCCCATGCCGGCAGGTCCCTGTACGATAAGTGGATGGCCCTCCTGTATCTCGTTGCGCCTCAGCTCTTGCGTCATCTGGAATTGCTGGTATACCGACTGCTGCTCCTGCTGCACTCTGTTCAATACCGTTTCCAGCGACGCAATGCGAGGGTCAGGCTGTGGATCAACACGCGCGGTCTGTGCCAGGACCGATCCCGCCAGACTTGAACTGAACAGGAACAGGATGAGAATTATCGCTTTCATGATTCCTCCACGGATAGCGCCACGCGGGCAAATAACGCCGTTGCATGGGGTAAGTTTGGATTAGAGCAGCCTTGTAAGATAACCTAGCCGACGAAAGACCAGCTTACAATTGCCTATAGAATACAATTGAATATAAGTTGCTCCCAGAATTCGAGAATTCCGTTTCCATCATCGTCGTGATAACCTTATTTTCCATGCTCGATTGTTGCATCTGAATACCCTTCAATTTTCTGATTCTGAGACCGCTCTTCGCCTGCACAGTCACAGTATATGCGAGACCATCATGCCTGACGATGAACCCTACGCAGACTCCCAGCCGCTGTGGGTGCAGCCACCGCTGAGAGCAAAAAAAGGGCGGGGCGCGGTATCGAATCTGCAAGGCCGCTACGAAGCGCTGGCGCGGGAGGATATCGACGATGGCTGGTCGCACGGCAGCAGGGAGTCCGATATAGGGGCTGGGGCTGAGACCAGTGCCGATGCCAATGCGGAAGCGGATAACGCCCCAGCCTTGAGGACACAGGTAATCGAAGAGCGGGCCAAATCCATTTTAAGCCGCAACCGATCTCCCGATGTGCCGTTCAACGTCTCGCTCAATCCTTATCGCGGCTGCGAACACGGTTGTATTTATTGCTTCGCCCGTCCCACGCACAGCTATCTCGGCTTATCGCCGGGGCTGGATTTCGAGAGCAAAATTTTTGCCAAGGTCAACGCGCCCGAACTGCTAAGACATGAGCTGGCAAAAGCGTCCTACGTGCCGGAACCGATTGCCCTCGGCGTCAATACAGATGCCTACCAACCGTGCGAGCGCGGATTGCGGCTGACACGCCGCGTGCTGGAAGTGCTGCACGAATGCGAGCACCCGGTGGCGCTGATTACCAAGTCTTCGCTAATCGAACGCGACATCGACCTGCTGGCCGAGATGGCGTCGAGGCGGCAGGCCGCGGTTGCGGTGACGCTCACCACACTCGACCACACAGTGGCGCGTACATTGGAGCCACGCGCGGCAGCTCCGGCACGCCGTCTGCGCACGATCCGCACCTTGACCGACGCGGGCATTCCGGTCGGTGTCAGTATAGCGCCGGTGATTCCGTTCGTTACCGAGCCAGATTTGGAGCGCGTACTGGCGGCAGCGGCGGAAGCCGGCGCTATTAATGCGGGCTACGTCATGCTGCGCCTGCCTTGGGAAGTGAGTCCGCTATTCCGGCAATGGCTGGAAACGCACTTTCCCGATCGGGCACAACGCGTCATGAACCGGGTACGGGATATGCGCGGCGGCAAGGACTACGATGCCACGTTCGGCAAGCGCATGCGCGGCGAAGGAATATGGGCCGACATGATCCGCCAGCGCTTTGAAAAAACGGTCAGGCGTCTCGGCATAGGCGTACGCTCAGGCCCCAATAGGATCACGGCGCTGGATACGTCGCATTTTCGCCGCCCCTCGGTTATTCCAGGTACCTCAGCGGTGACTTCAACGATAACGCCTGCAGCAATGCCAACGCATGCCCCCGCGAAGGCGAGGAAAAAATCTGCCAGGACTGAAAAATCAATCGGGCAGTTCGAGCTGTTTTAGCAATTGGCGCTTACGCCTGTCAGTCCGCCCGAACCCTCAGAGGACTTTCGTATCGCGTCATTTCCGATCTCCACGATTATTGCGCCGCCCCCGGCCGCCTCTGCCATTGTGTCCGATTTCAGTTGCCTCCATAAGCACTTGCCCTTGCTTTCACGTTCGATCATTTCCAGTTGCTGCATGTGGGCTTCCAGTTCCTCCGTGCTGGCGGGTAATACGATCAGTTGCAAATCACCCAGGCTGGCGACCGTATCAAGTGCGGGCGAGGCTTCTAGTTCAATCAACAGGCTGTCCTGCCCCCGGGTCATGGCCAGATAAACTTCCGCCAGCAGTTCCGCATCCAGCAGCGCGCCGTGCAAGGTGCGCCTGGAATTATCCACTTCGTAACGCTCGCACAGGACATCCAGATTGTTCCTTTTGCCGGGATGCAAATCCTTGGCCATTTTCAAGGTATCAATGACCGAATGGCAGTATTCCCTCACAGGCTGCAACTCCGCCAATCCAAGCTCATGATCGAGAAACGCCACGTCAAAAGCGGCGTTGTGCATAATGAGCTCCGCCCCATCAAGAAAGTCTAGTAATTCATGCACAACGTCATGGAATCTCGGCTTATCCTGCAGAAACTCCGTTGTCAATCCATGAACCTGCAAAGCACCGTCCTCGCTCTCCCGCTCAGGATTTAGATAGCGGTGAAAGCGGCGGCCCGTTAGCCTCCGGCTCAGCATTTCCACCGCCGCAATTTCGATAATGCGGTGACCAAGCCTGGGTTCCAGGCCGGTGGTTTCAGTGTCAATAAAAATTTGCCGCATGGATTTATATCCTATTCAACACTCGAATTCATGCATGCCTCTGTCGCTAGTCATTCAGTTTCTCTTATTTTCTTCCAACTTACCAAGTTCTACATATCTCTAACCCTTCGCTAATACGGCTCTTTCCACCGCCAATTGCACACCACGATTGGCAAGTTTGTCCGCCTGTTCGTTGCCGTCGTGACCGGAATGGCCGCGCACCCAAAACCATTCTATTCGATGGCGTTGCGCCAACTGATCGAGTTCTTTCCACAGATCGTCATTTTTTACGGGTTTTTTGTTGGCAGTGCGCCAATCGCGCTTCTTCCAGGAATGAATCCATTCGCTGATGCCCTTTTGCACATATTGAGAATCGGTGTGCAGGCGCACTTCGCATGGCTGTGTCAGGGCTTCCAGCGCGCGGATTACCGCAAGCAGTTCCATGCGGTTATTGGTTGTCAGTTTCTCGCCACCGCACAATTCCCGCGTGTGCCCGTTGTATTGCAGCAGCGCGCCCCAACCGCCAACGCCTGGATTACCCTTGCACGCTCCGTCGGTAAATATTTCCACTGCTCCGGCACGCTTCGCTTTCACCTTTTTACTCTCGGCCTCGCGCTGAGGTTTTTGCCGTGGTCTCGCTGCGTGCGGCCTGCCGCGGCTCTTTTCCGGACCTGTTGCCGCTGAGCTTTTGCGCAATCGGCGCCATGCCTTTCCTGGCGGCGCGCACCTCTTTCCACTCGGGCTTGATAACGCGCATCCCATGCACGCGCTTGACTGCCGTCAAGAAATATACGCCACCCGAAAATGGCCACCAACGGTCGCCAGCAGCCTCCATAAAGTTAAACCGCTTCAACCATTTTTCCTGGGTGAATGGGGGTGCATAACAGCATAACCGGTCCTTGGTAATTTCGAAATCCAGCAGCGTTAGCCAATCCTTGAGCCGTGGCAGCGAGATGAAATTGCCCCGCCAGGGAAATTTTTCTTCCATCGATCCGAAAAATCCGCGCACACCCCAAAGACTGCGAGGATTGAAGCCACACACGATAACCTGACCTTCCGGCATTAGCACCCGCTGCACCTCACGCAGTATTTGGTGCGGATTAGCGCTGAATTCGAGCACATGCGGCAACAGCACCAGATCGATACTGTTTGTTTCAATCGGCAGGAAATCAGGGGATGCCCTCAATGCACCGCCTTCCTCGATCGCCGCGCAGAACTGTAACGGCATGCGATTGGTGCGTAGAAAGTCACATTGCGGAAACCCGATCTGCATGGCATTGTAGCCGAACACATCTGCCACGGCTTGGTCAAAATGGTTCTGCTCCCGCTCCAGCAGATACTGGCCCAAGCAAGTTTCAAACCATTCCAGCTTATTTTTTATTGGCATATATCATGTCAAAACGGCAGAATTGATTCAATTATGGGCTACTATAAATATTTGTTCCTCCATTACATATCACCCCCATTATTTTCTGACTGCCTAATCGGATCTCAAATCTAACTTAATCGCCACCTACCATGACTATTCCGCATATCGTTGCGATTCGCGCGTTCACCGATAATTATATCTGGGTGATTCGCGACCATTGTCACGCAGTCGTGATCGATCCAGGAGATGCCTCGCCGGTGCTGGACTACTTGCAACAGGAACAACTGAAACTCATCGCCATTCTCAACACGCACCATCACAATGATCATGTTGGTGGCAATGCGGCGCTGCTGCGGCAATTTACGGTGCCGGTTTATGGCCCAGCGAATGAATCCATTCCCACTGTCACTCACCATCTCAAGGAAAGCGCTGACCATGAAAGCGAAGACGGCAACGCCTATCTTCCGGAATTCTCGCTTACCTTGAGAGTGCTGGACATTCCCGGCCATACCTCCGGGCATATTGCGTATTATGGCTCAAACCTGCTGTTTTGTGGTGACACCCTGTTTGGCTGCGGGTGCGGACGGCTGTTTGAGGGTACTGCACGACAAATGGTTGATTCATTGCAAAAACTGGCTGATTTACCCAAAAAAACCGAGGTCTATTGCGGTCACGAATACACCCTCAACAACATCCTTTTTGCCAGAGTGGTCGAGCCCGGCAATGAGGTTTTAATCGAACGCGAAACAACGGTCGAAGCGTTACGCAAACAGAACATTCCCACCCTGCCCTCCACCATTGGCATGGAAAAAGCCACCAATCCGTTCCTGCGATGCGACCAACCCGAAATTATCCGGAACGCCAGCGTTTATACGGGTAAGCCGCTATCCGATCCCGTCAGTGTATTTTCCGCAATCCGCGATTGGAAGAATCATTTTTAGACCCGCCTCGCTATGGCTTCGCCTTATTCCGCGCGATATTGAAGTCAATATAATGGCATATGTTTGTTAGCCAACCGATAAAATTTATTGCTCAAAGTAATATGAGTACTTAACGGATTTTTGGTTCGGTTCGCTTGGTTCGCTCAAGCTGATCGGCCGTTTGCGTAGTCATGAAATATCATTAACTCCATCTAGGCGCCAGATATAGCGTTAACCGCGAGATACGTTCACCTCAACTCAACCCGCCCGTTATGGAACATGGAACAGCAGAAGACTGCTGTTCGCCGAGTCAATTTTTCATACAGCGGCACACATGGGAGGTCAAAATACATGAATCCATTACAAGAGATACTGCGATGCGGGCAATCCATCTGGCTGGATTCCATCAGCCGCGATCTCATCAATAGTGGAGAATTGCAGCAGCTGGTAAGCGAAGACAAGCTACGCGGCGTCACCAGCAATCCCACCATTTTCGAACAAGCCATCGCTCATGGCAACAGCTATGACGATGCGCTGCGCGTATTGCTGCAAACGGACGAGCGGCAAACCGACAAGGCACTGTTTGAAGCGCTGGCTGTCGCCGATATCCGCATGGCTACCGATGTCCTGCGGCCCATCTATGACGCAACCGACGGCGGCGATGGTTATGTCAGCCTCGAAGTCTCGCCGCATCTTGCCTACGATACGGATGCCACTATTGCGGAAGCAAAGCGGCTATGGGATGCGGTGCAGCGTCCCAACCTGATGATAAAAATCCCCGCTACGCCGGCGGGCATTCCCGCAATTGCGCAATCGATCGCCGCAGGCGTCAATATCAACGTGACCTTGATGTTCTCGCTCCAGCATTATGCAGATGTGGCCCAGGCTTATATCCGCGGGCTGGGTGCCAAAGCGGAATCGTCACCAGGCACAGCCACGGGGAGCGGATGGCCGGTTTCAGTGGCGTCATTTTTTGTCAGCCGGATAGATGGCGTTGTCGATCCCCTGCTGGAAAAAATCGGTACGCCCGCAGCACTCGGCCTGCGCGGCAAAATCGCAATTGCCAACGCCAAGCTCGCTTATCAGCGCTTCCGCGAAACATTCCATGGCGAGCCATTTGCCGCGTTACGCAGCAAAGGCGCACGTATACAGCGTCCGCTATGGGGCAGCACCGGCACCAAGAATCCCGCTTATTCCGATGTGCTGTACGTGGAGCAATTAATTGGTCCTGATACCATTAATACCCTGCCCCCCAAAACTCTCGCCGCATTCCGCGATCACGGCCGCGTGCGTGAAACGCTGACAAAGGATGTTGCGCAAGCGGAAACGGACATTGCGCTGCTGCAGGAACTGAATATTGATTTCGATGCCGTCACCCGAAAACTACAGGATGACGGCGTGGCTGCCTTTGCAGCATCTTACGACAAACTGCTTGCCGCGCTGAAAACCAAGCGGCAGGAAATTCTCGCCAATCACATCGCCTAGCCTCATGCAAGATGGGTGGGTGAAGCGTAACCTATAAAAATCAGTGTTACGTAGCTTATGCAGGAAAGCAAAGCGTAAGCCATCAAACCACGGACTCGCCGCTTCCGGCGCGCCTTTTAAATATATGGAGGCAATGAATGGAACTGGGAATGATCGGCCTCGGACGCATGGGGGGCAACATGGCGCAACGGCTGATACGCGGCGGCCATCGCGTGGCAGGCTTCGTCCGCAACGCGGATGCGCTCAAGGAAATGGCAGAAAAAGGCATTGTGCCGGCAGCAACGCTCGAAGCGCTTGTCAATGAGTTGAAGGCACCACGCATAATCTGGTTGATGATACCCGCGGGTGCCGCCGTGGATGAGACCATTGCCACGCTATTGCCATTGCTCTCGGCGGATGACGTGATTATCGACGGCGGCAATTCGAATTACAAAGACACGCAGCGCCGCGCACAAATGCTGGCGGCGAACCGATTTCATTATATCGATGCAGGCACAAGCGGCGGCGTGTGGGGGCTTGAAAACGGCTACAGCATCATGGTAGGCGGCGAGGAACAAGTAGTCGAAAGGTTGCGTCCCATCTTCGAAACTCTCGCCCCTGCCCCGGATAAAGGCTGGGGACGTGTCGGCCCGAATGGCGCCGGCCACTTCACCAAGATGATTCACAACGGCATTGAGTACGGCATGATGCAAGCATATGGCGAAGGGTTTGCGGTCTTGCACCATAAAAAGGAATTCAATCTGAATTTGCACCAGATAGCCGAGATCTGGCGCGACGGCAGCGTGGTGCAATCATGGCTACTCGATCTGACCGCCGCGGCACTGGCGGAAAACCCCGGTCTGGAAGGTATCGCCCCTTATGTGGCCGATTCCGGCGAAGGGCGCTGGACAGTCGCCGAGGCGATCGACTTGAACGTCGCGGCTCCTGTTATTACATTCGCATTATTACAGCGACTGCAGTCGCGCGATTCCGAAGCATTCTCAAATAAACTGCTATCGGCGCTGCGCAATCAGTTCGGCGGCCATGAGATGAAGAAGAAGTAAGTCGTAGTCGCCAGGTCATGTGCGCTCGCAAGGCTTTTCGCGTGACTTCCGCGTTGGAGCGAGATTGAGCACACGCCCGACATGGAAGTTAAGGATGAGCCACCTGTGCTTTGAATTCAGCGGCTTGCTCAAAGACAAATTTTTCTGCATGGTTTTTGGCCTTTCCCGTTTTTGAGAAATTTTCACCAGTTTTATATCCGTTTTTCCAAGCCGCATTACAGATGGGATCGCCAAAAATATTTCTCTCCTGCACAATATTTTTAGCCACATCGCTTAAAAATTTATCGCCTGATCCAGAAAAATAGCCGCCTACTGTACATAACGGGTAATCTTTTTCGGCGGCAACGCCCGAACTCGGTAACGCCATCATCGACATGAATGAAACGAACGTGGGCAAAGCCGCAAACATACTTCTTGTTCTCATAACGACACCTTCCTTTAGCATTTGGTTTACGTGGGAACCATACACCCGGTAGCGATATATTACCGAGGCAGAGATACTTTGTCAACTTAACCATGTTTAAAGTGTCCTAAGTCATTACCATCCGACCTGAAGTGTCCTGGTCCCGGCCTTATAGTGAGCACGTCATTCCATTTGACGCAGCAGCTCAGGCCGTCTGAATAAATTGCTTACGCGGCACGCCGCCACAACTGGCGGTAATTCACAGCTGGCGGTAATTTAGATGCTGCTCTATCCATCCATATCCCAACCCACCCCTGGTCGCTTTGACATCGCCGTTCCGTCGCTTTTCGGAAACTCCGTTCTGCGGCCGGTCTCCACTCTGCGCCAACCTTGGCTTGGTGAATATTGGCTTAAAAGCTATCGCAAAACCTCCCCTGTAAGATGTTACAGCTATCCACAAGCAGCCCTCCGTTATCTAATGCTCGGCAGTATCAAGACGACATTGAAGGGACGTACCGAAAGAGGAATCATGACGATCTGGAAGTTGAGCCATATTTTTTATTTCGTGACCGGGGTGCTTCTTTCCCTGCTTATCCTTTTTATCGTGCTCTGCTTCTTCGAGCAGCGGGAATTGAATCACGTCCAGGACGTTCGTTACGCTTCGTTCCTGGTTGCCGACGAGCTGCGCCAGTCATCCGATGATCTGACACGCATGGCGCGCGCCTACGTTGACACCGGCGATCCGAAGTTTGAGCGCTCTTATTGGGAAATCCTTGCAATCCGCAACGGCGAGGAGGAACGGCCGCTGCACTATGAGCGCAGTTATTGGGATCTTGTGGTCGGTGATGCAGGCTTTCAGCCCAGCCTGGGCGAGCAAAAGGTTTCCTTACAAACGCGGATGGAGGAACTTGGAGTCGCCACGGCGGAGTTCGCAAAACTTCAGGAAGCCGAGAATAATTCAAACCAATTGGTCCAATTGGAACGCCGGGCGTTCAATGCACTGAAAGGACTGCTTCGAGGAACGTCAGGCCAGTTCGACGTGAGGGGCTCCCCTGACCCCGAGTTGGCCCGCCGCATTCTGCACGATGAAAGCTATCATGCCGCGAAAGCCGGAATCATGCGGCGGGTGAACGAATTCTATGAATTATTTGACACGCGCACACTCAATGCGGTTGCCAACGCCCAGCACCGCACTAATCTCTATATATCCGGCGTCTTCCTCACGCTCGCCCTTCTCGGAGCCTGGCTCGTTCTTTCGTCCCACATCGTATGGCGAAAGGTGCAAAATCTGGTGCAACTGGAAGATGAGACCCGGAACAGCGGAAAAGCGGATCATGTCTCTCAATTCAAGATTGATTCAAGTGATGAGATAGGCAATCTTTCCCGTGCCTTTACTGCCGCCCAAACCGAACGCGACCGCTACTTTAATCAGTCTCTCAACTTTCTTGCTATCTCGGATTTTGACGGCTGTTTCAAGCGCTTAAACCCAGCCTGGGAAAAGGTTTTTGGTTTCCCGCTGGAGGAGTTGCTGTCTCGACCGTTCATGGATTTCGTGTCACCTGATTCCCGCGCAGACACTGCAGGGGAACTGGATAAACTCATAATGGGCATTCCGGTTTTCGTTGAAAGCCCGATGCGCTGCAAGGACGGCTCTTCCCGCTGGGTTTTATGGAATATCACTGCCACGCCGGATGTCCGCGAATTCTACTTTTCCGGACAGGACATTACTGCAAGGAAGAATATCGAGCTGGAACTGCATAAGGCACGAAAGGCGGCTGAGGCTGCCAGCCGTGCCAAGAGCGAGTTTCTGGCAAATATGAGCCACGAGATCCGCACGCCGATGAATGGCGTGCTCGGCACCGTCGGCCTGCTTCTGAATACGCCCTTAACCGCGTCGCAGCGCGAACTGGCAGGATTGGCGCGAGCAAGCGGCGAAACACTACTCACCATAATCAATGACATTCTTGATTTCTCCAAAATCGAGGCCGGTAAACTGGTCATTGCGCCTATTCCCTTTGATCTGCTTCAGGCTGTTGAAGAAGTGGCCGGCATGATTGCCATGCAGCCCACAAGAAAGAAAGACGTGAATGTAATCGTACGCTACCTCCCGGATGTGCCACGCAACGTAATTGGTGATCTGGGGCGTATTCGTCAAATACTGACGAATTTGACCAATAACGCTATTAAATTCACTGATAAGGGCCATGTGCTCATCAATGTCGAAACCGATTCGATCAGTGAAGACGATGTCACGGTCCGCATTAGTATCGAGGACAGTGGACTGGGAATCGCAGCAACCAAATTGGAAAGCCTCTTCGATAAGTTCACGCAAGCAGACACCTCTACCACACGCCGTTACGGCGGCACGGGTTTGGGTCTGGCTATCAGCAAGCAATTGGTGAAATTGATGGGCGGCACTATCGCTGCGAAGAGCCGCGTAGGGGTCGGGTCAACGTTCTGGTTTACCCTGCGCCTACCCCTGCAAGGGGATCAGCCAGCCGAGGTGAGGACACACGCGGAACTGGCACGTGTTCGCGTGTTGATCGTGGACGATAACTCGGTTAACCGTTTGGTGCTGCAAGAACAGATTCGCGTCTGGAAGATGCGCATCGGAACTAGCGTATCGGCGGCTGAAGCGCTCCGGGCGCTACGCGCCGCTCATGCCGCCGGTGACCCATATCAGATTGCGATCCTCGATTATCAAATGCCGGACATGGACGGAGAAATGCTGGGCCAGGCCATTAAAACGGACTCCTTGCTTCACGATATACAGTTGGTGATGCTAAGTTCGCTGGGACAAGAGGGCGACATGAGGGAGCGGCTCAAGAAAGTCGGTTTTGCCGCCTATCTGATCAAGCCGGCACGCCAATCCGAACTGCTGTCGACCCTGGTACATGTCTGGGACGCGTACTGCCGTCGTCGGCCCATCGATCTCATCAGCGATCACCAGCCCCTTCCGGAAACTCATGAGGCACAGGCAACCGGCCGCTCGGATCACGCGTTTACCGGCACGCGCGTGTTGCTGGTGGAGGACAACGTCACTAATCAGATTGTCGGGGCGATGATGCTGCGGAATCTGGGCTGTCATGTAGAAGTCGCCGCCAATGGCCGGGAAGCTACGCAGAAGGTCGAGACGCTCTCCTACGACATTGTGTTCATGGATTGCGAAATGCCGGAGATGGATGGTTTTGAAGCCACTACTGCGATTCGCGGTCGGGCTGGCAGCAAATCCCCGCTTCCAATCGTTGCGGTAACGGCGCAGGCCATGCAAGGAGATAAAGAGCGCTGCCTGCTCGCCGGAATGGATGACTACATCAGCAAGCCGGTGAAGCAGGAAAACTTTGTCGCTGCCTTGAAAAAATGGGTGCCAGCGGTACGGCGGGAACAGAAGAGCGAGGCACAACAAAATCGCATTCTGAATGGAAAAGGGGTTGCAGTTGATGTCCCGGCCTCACCTTTAGCTCCGACTTTTTCATTTCCCCGCAAAGTCTCATCTGCGCTGAATGCCGAAGTCGTTGCGCGTTTACGCGTATTGGCAAAAGATACAGAACCTGCCCTGATGAGCCAGATATTTACCACCTTCCTGAACGAGGGCGCCGAGCGCATTAACGTGTTGCGGAACGCCTTGGATGCGGGCGATTCCGAGCTTCTAGGCAAAACCGCTCACGCCTTGAGAGGCGCCAGCGGCAGTGTAGGGGCGGGACATCTGGCCGACATTGCGCAGCAACTGGAGGCTCTGGGTAAAACCCACAACGTGAATGGAGCTGCCGCGCTAATAAAGCAGGTTGAAGCCGAATTTGAGCGTGTGAAGGTCGAAGTTGCCGGGCTTGATATACAGACGGAGTCTCCATCCCATAAAGCCCGGCTATGAAAATATTAATCGCCGAAGATGATACAACCTCCCGCCTTTTGTTTGGCGCGACTCTCAGAAAGCTGGGCTACACGGTAACGGCGGTAGAGAATGGGGAGAAGGCTTGGAACGCCTGGAAGCAGGAAGAGTATTCTCTGATCATCTCCGATTGGATGATGCCGGATATCGATGGCCTGGAATTGTGCAAAATGATCCGCGACGAACCCAGCCTCCAATATACCTACATCATCCTTCTTACCTCACTGGACAGCAAGGGCAGCTACCTCGAAGGCATGGACGCGGGCGCCGACGATTTCATCACCAAGCCTTTCGATGAAGAACTGCTGGCGGCCCGGCTACGGGTCGCCGAACGGATACTTGCGTTGCATAAGAAGCTGCATATCCAGGCCACGCACGATCGCCTTACCGGCGTATGGAACCGAGCTGCAATCATGGATTGCCTGGAAAGAGAGTTGGAACGGGCAGCGCGGCACGGCACCTCTGTCGGCGTTGTGTTGGTCGACCTTGATCACTTCAAGCGCGTCAACGATACCCACGGACATCCCACCGGCGATGCAGTATTGCAAGAGGCAGCCCGCCGCATGCGCCTCGCATTGCGTCCTTATGACAAGATCGGGCGTTATGGAGGCGAGGAATTTCTCATCACAGCACCGGGCTGTACGTGGAGTGATGCAATGGCCCTGGCCGAAAGGGTTCGTGGTTCCATCGGTGCAAGCCCTGTTCACAGCCAAGCCATCGAAATTCACATGACTGCCAGCCTCGGTGTAACAATTGGTGGTGATCGTGCCGAAGATGCAGGCACGCTTATCGCAGCCGCCGATGAGGCGCTTTACCAGGCAAAGAACGCCGGCCGCGATCGGGTTGAATTCTCAAACCGGAAGTTTGAAACCTAGTTCGCAAAGAATATTAATGCCCTGCGATGCCATTTGCAGGCGCCTGCGGGCCAGCCCGATGCGTTCATCCGACACTGGCGCAGTAGCATGGACCGCCGTCTGAACATTCTCGTCCGTCATTATTTGACAATCTCCTATCTGCCCAAACCCAACCTTACCTTTGGTAAGCTTTGGCGTTGGGGTCGGTTCCCCAGAATCTTGTCGAAAACTGGATCTCACGCAGATCCGAACACTATACTATGCAGATATTGTCTTCATAAAGCATCCCGATTAGCATAAAAAAACAAGGCTCATCTGCGCAAGTTTCACTGCCTCTCGGTTCATCAAATGGGCGCGTTGTTGAAAAAGCTTACACAGCAAGCGCCGACAGAACCAGCGTATGACATGGCTGATGACAAACGAAAAATGGGAATCGAAGTCAGCGTCGCAGTCGATGGCGACGCGTTTGAGAAAGCATTATGGATGTCGGGCCTCTCACGCCTTTTACCTGCCCCGAATGTCAGGGTGTATTGGTAAAGCTAAACGAAGGGAAGCTTAAAAGATTCCGATGTCACACCGGACATGCCTATTCTACCAGCGCGTTACTTTCCGGCGTCATGGAGAAAATAGATGAAAGCTACTGGGCGGCGATGCGCAGCCTGGAAGAGGCTGCCATGCTACTTGAGCAGACGGGCAAGGATTTTGCCAAAGAAGGAGAGCACAAGGCCGCAGCGGTATTTCTTGAGCATGCGCGAGTTACAACCGAGCAATCGCGCTTACTACGCAACACAGTGCTGTCGAGTGAGCGTTTTAGTGGCGATAGTTTGCTTAATAAGGCGGGAGAAAAATAGGGCTGTTTTCCCAAACAGATAAACGCGGGTATGACCAGAATCCTCGGCCGCCACACTTTAAGCATACCGAAGTTGACAAAGTTCCGACGGTTCGGTATTCTTCGTTCACGCTTGAGAATTCCACAGTTCTCAATTAAGAATCCATATCCATGAATAAAAATCTCCGATGATGAAAACGCCCAATATTATTGCCACTCTGCCCTTGCTCTGTTTGCTGGCGGCGTCAAGCCCGTTCTCAATTGCAGCCGAAATTGCCGAAGCTTCCGAAATTCGCTTTACTGCCGGGAACGCCATGGCTCAAAGCGATCCCAAGGCCGCGGTTAAATCCTATGAGGATGAGTCAAGCAAAATGCATGAGGCTGTGGCCAAGCGCTATGAAGATGAAGCCACGGCACTGCAGGCGAAGATTCAGGAACAAAGAAGGTTGATTGTGCATTACGAAGATAAAAGCTATATGTATGGTAGACAGGCTCAAGATTTGCAAGCGCATGCCGAAGCGTTAGTTCGCACGTATGAGGCAGAGGTACAGGTGAACCTGAAAGAAGCCGCTTTGCATCGGCAGATGGCTTTGAAACTCAAGGAGAACAATGGCAAGTCGAGCTAGATGGTGTAACTCGTAGCGTAACCGGACAATTAGTCCCCAGCCAATTCTGTTCCATTATTCGCATCCGCTTTTTCCTTCTGCTCCGCCAGACTTGCGATGTACTCTTCAGCACATAAATCACTTTAAACATAAATAAGTTGACAAAGATTCGTTCTTCATGTATTCTTCGCACCATGGATGCTGGAAAACTTAGCGGAGCTTTTCAATTCCATAACTAACCAAAAACCAAACGCGAAAAGGTACGACAAATGAAAATGAAATCTATTTTTACAACTTTATCCTTACTCGGCTTATTGACTTCATTGAGCCCGTCCGCGATTGCAACTGTTGAAAATCCCGATATTCAAGCAGCTGTGCGGAATGCCATCACGCGAAATGACCATGAGGCCGTGGCAAAGCATTATGAAGATGCGGCTAGAGACTTGCAGGCGAAAGTGCAAGAGCAAAAACAGCTACTTGAGCATTATCAGGACAAAAGCTACCTCTATGGCAGACAAGCTCAGGATCTGCAATCGCATACCCATGCGCTCGTCCGAGAATACGAACATGCCGCTACGGAGAACATAAAAGAAGCCGCTTCGCATCGCCAAATGGCTTTGAGACTTGAGGAGACCACGCGCTCCACCTCCGCAGGTCCGCAAAAGCTTAGTGCCGCCGAAGAGGCTCCCCGGAATGGGATTTCATCAAAATAACATCTGAGGGATTTTATCGCTGCTTCCCGAATATCGACCCTACTTGTTGCCGGGCACGGATGGGCGCTCAATCGAGTGCCTATCCTTTTTTTGTGCATTCGAGATGACGGGCAACCTTCTGCCGGTCACCAAGACAAAAAGAGTTATAGAGAAAATCTATTAAACAAGAGTGACTCAAAATTACAATGCATTGCACCCAACACGTCAATGCCGAATTGTTGCAAATGAGCGGTGGAGCCCGATAACGAATGGATTGTGTAGTACTGAATGACTTCCGCACCAAAATCTTCCTTGCCGCTTGCCGCCATTCGTAGTTCCCGCGTTAAACCCTAATCGATCCGACTAGCGCCGCGAATTCGGAGCCGGTCCGAAACAAAAACTCCCGTAGTACCTGATGATACGAAAAATACGATCCGTGGATTAAAATCTGAAAAAATGGAACTGACAGATTTTATCCGGGACTAAATGTCAGTAATGAGTGAAACTGCGCTCGCAGTTGGCAGGGGGTGGGAGTCAGGTTGAGGTGTTACCCGCGATTTAGAATTTGGATAGGCATTTTCTTCGGAACAGGACATGCCCGGCCATCGCAGGGGGTCGTTGCACTTTCACCTTATGCTTGAATCGGTGGTGTTGAATCCGTAATCGTAATTTTAGAAGGAATGCCGATGCGCAGTCCCCTGCAAAATGATGCCCTGGGAAAATTTATCTTGCGCCTCACGGTGGGCCCCCTGATACTGCTCCACGGAATATTCAAGATACTCAACCCCGGTTCTCTCGATTTCATCAAAATACAACTTGCAGGCATTAATTTACCTACCGCGCTGGCTTATGGTGTTTATGTCGGTGAAGTTATCGCGCCGCTAATGATTATTCTGGGACTTTTTGCGCGCCTTGGCGGGTTGCTGGTTTTCGGCAACATGGCATTCGCACTCGCATTGGCGCACCGCAGCCAATTATTTACGTTAACGAACAACGGTGGCTGGGCACTCGAATTGCAAGGTTTTTATTTATTTTCCGGCCTTGCGATATTATTCCTTGGCAGCGGTAGAATGGCGATTAGACCGGATTAGCAGTTAGTCGGACTTGAACCAGAATCCGCAGGTTGCGTTAATTATATGGATCAATTGTTAATGCGTATAAAACCCTCAAAGTTAATAAGTTCTAACGATTCCGAGCCATGGCGATGGCGTTCCGTTACTGATCTGCCTGAGCTGCATGACTTGGCCGTGAGCATGATCCTTGCAAGCGCCGCCACGGCAATCCAAAAACGCGGACAGTTCCACATGGTGCTCGCGGGCGGCGATACGCCGCGTGCCATCTACAAAAAGCTGCGGGCGGCGCAGACTGACTGGTCGGCCTGGCATATCTATTTCGGCGACGAACGCTGTGTGCCGCCAACCGATCCGAGGCGCAATTCCCTCATGGCCGGAGAAGCGTGGCTTGATTATGTCCAGATTCCCGCTGATCAGTTATATACGATCCCAGGCGAACTGGGTGCGGATCTGGCGGCTTGCGAATACGCCCAGACCTTGAATACGGTCGGCATCTTCGATTTAACGCTGCTTGGGCTCGGGGACGATGGGCATACCGCAAGTCTATTCCCGGACCATGAGTGGGGAACGGGGCCCGATTCGCCCGACACGCTGGCGATACTGGATTCGCCCAAGCCTCCGCCACAGCGCGTTTCGCTGAGCGCGGCGCGGCTTAGCCGTTCGCGACAGATAATATTTCTGGTCAGCGGAGAATCCAAGCGGGATGCAGTGGCACAGTGGCGAGCCGGCGAAAATATCCCCGCACGCGCAATAGCGGCGGAAACCAGTATCGATGTGCTAGTGGAATCCGCCTTACTGCTGTCGCCTGCGTAGCCGTGGTGGGCTGTGGAGCATAGTAGAATCGGGTGGAACGAAGCTCAACCCATCGTTCGTTTTTCATTTTCCACCAAACGCGCTCAAGCACGTTAGCAATCACCGGGTCACGCTACTTGTCTTCCGGCTCGTCTTTTGGCTTGAAAGTGAACCGGCAGACATTACCGCCGCGCGCCATGCACTCATGTTGCTCGACCTTGCTGTCGGTAAACGTTTCCATCAGCCCCCTATCCAGGTGGCAAATTTCCAGATCCTTTACCGCCATCCTGTGAAACACGCAGTTGTCGGCTTCGATTACCGGCTCGCCCCCTGGCAGTGCCACATTTTTAGCGTTGTAACCTAGCTGGTCCATTACCTCGGCCAGTTTTTCTACCTTTTCTTTATGTGTGTTCAGACCCGGGTATTCATCACGCATTTGCCGTGCAACACCCGCACCGATCTCGTTCAGACGCTTGCCCATATTTTCAGCGCCTTCTTCACGCGTAACCGATGACACCACTAGCTGCGCTAGCCACGAATACTGACGCGGAAAGGTCTCTTTGCCAAGCTCCGTTATGATGTACAACTGCTGCGGACGCCCCCCACCCGAAGGCCGCATGGCACCGCCTTCAACCAATCCCGAGCCTTCCAGGGCGGCAAGATGCTGCCGCACCGCATTACGCGTTATTTCAAGCCCTTTCGAAAGCTCATCCACACTCAGGCCCGGCTTACTCCCGCGTAGCAGCTTGAGCAATTGTTTCTGCCGTACACCCATTGTATTAAGCATTTTGCTTTCCCTCCGTTTTCTCCCTATTTGTTTAATAATTATATGAAATTATTATGGAACACTTTATCACCAATTACTAGAATATATACTATAGACACTTTACACATAAAAAAGTTGACAAAATGCCATCAATCTTTTATAGTGTCGTCAAAGGTCGAAATAAGCTTGAAATAATCTTTTGCTATGATTGTTTATGGATTGAATTTTAAAGGAGATGCCGTGATGAAAACAAGGACATTTTTGGCAGCCATGTCTCTCGGTTTACTGGCTTCCTGTGCTCAGGTAACGCCTCTTGAGGCTGTTCAGAACACAAATGTTCGTAAAGCTTCTCAGAATGCCAGAACGCGTAGTGACCACGATGCGTTGGCAAAACATTTTGAAGATACAGCGAAGCAAATGCATACAAAAGCTGAGGAACAAAAGAAATTGCTTGAGCATTATGAGGAAAAAGGCTACCTCTACGGACGGCAGGCCCAGGATTTGCAATCGCACACTTCAGCTTTAGTCCGCAAATATGAAGAAACCGAAGAGTCAAGCATAAAAGAAGCCGCCCTTCATCGGCAAATGGCCCAGCAAGCGGCGCAGCGTCACGCAGGCAAGGATGGTCAGATCGTGAGCGATGCTGCTAAACCACGTATAGATCGTAACTGAAATATACCTGAAGAGCTAAGTTTTCGTTGAGTTACCTTGCCCGGTCGAGTTTGCACGACGCATCGCGGGCAAGGGGTTACGCTCCCACACTTTAAATCGCAATCGTAAAACCGCCTATTCGTCCATCATGGGCGACAGATTTTCTGGCTGGGCGTTCCATCGAACAAACCTTTCAGTTTCACTAGTCTCTCCACGCCGGAAAACGGGGTAATCCTCGGAAGAAATCCATGTCATGGTTGGGCCAGAGCTCGGCGCCTTCCCCGCGTGCCAAGGCTCTCAGTTTACGAATGCTGGCAAGAGCCAGCGCTTCATTATCTTGCCAGCAGCATCCCGGAGCAATTTCCTCGGACAGATTCTCGCTCAAGTCGGCCGCATCGCCGCATAAAATGATAGGCTCGTGCGTGGGCAATTCAATAAATAGCGACATATGACCAGCCGTATGGCCTGGGCTGGCAATTGCGTGCACACCCGGCGCCACGACATATTCGCCCTTTCTTATCCGCCATTGATCCGCATTGGCCAATTCATCCGCAAACACACTACCATCCAATCCGGTACGCGCTGCGGTCAATTCATCGGCCTGGATATGCACTTCGCAGCCCGGCAAATCGCAAAGCCCGCCCGCGTGGTCAAAATGCAAATGGCCGATAAACACGAGGTCTATATCGGATGGAGTGAATCCCAGTTGAGCCAGGTAGCGCGGAATGCGCTGTCCTTCCCGCATGGTGGGCGGTTCCACTTGCGGACGCATGGGATCGAAATACCTGGCACGCAAGACCGGGTCGCCCAGCTTGCGATAGTCGCATCCCACATCGTAGAGAATGCATCCGTTTGATGTCTCAATCAGATAGGCGAGGATTGGCGCATCGATAAACTCGCCATGGCCGCGGTTGCGTGTCGAGATGGTTTTCTCATAACGAATCGAGCCTGTGAGCAGTGGCCAGACTTTCAGAGCGCGAGGCATGATGAAACTCCTGGAGAAAGTAATGCAGACTCAAGCGGAAATACGTTAACCTTCAGTCCGCTATCGTCAAAGCTATCTGATCTGCTGAACCGGTACTCATGAATATACTACGCCAGTTGAAAGAACACGGGCAGTCTGTCTGGCTCGATCACATCGATCGTCACCTTATCCGCAGCGGTGAATTGAAAGAAATGGTGGATAAAGGCGAAATATGTGGCGTGACCACCAATCCCGCCATCCTTGCAAAAGCGATTGGTTCGGATGCCGGATATGTGGAGGATATACACACCCTGTTGAGCCAGGGGCAGACGCCTGCGGCCGCGTTAGAGAAACTTGTCATCGCGGATATTCGCGCAATCGCCGATATTCTGCGCCCGGTCTATGAAGCTACGCACCGGCGCGATGGTTACGTCTCGCTGCAAGCCTCGCGAACCTTAGCCGACGATACCGGGAAGACAGTAATCGAAACGCGGCGCCTTTGGCGCGAAGTCGGCCGTGAAAACCTCTTGGTAAAGATCCCGGCTACCGAAGCTGCGCTCCCTGCCATTACACAGCTGACTGCCGAGGGCATTAACGTCAACGTGACCCTGCTCTTTTCGCAGGCCCTATACGAGCGTGCCGCTCAGGCTTATCTGCATGGATTGGAACAGCGCATTGCATGCGGCGGAAACCTAGCCAATATCACCGGTGTAGCCAGCTTCTTCATCAGCCGCATCGATACCGCAGTCGATGCCATCATCACCTCTCATCTGAATCAGTGCGGCTGGATCAAGATATATAACGCCCTGGAACGCGAATCGCTAAGAAACCTGCTGGGAAAGGTAGGCGTCGCCAACGCCAAAGTTGCTTACGAGCGCTATCAAGCTATTTTTTCCGGTCCCCGCTGGGACACGCTAGCTGCGCAGGGAGCACAGAAGCAGCGGCTTCTCTGGGCCAGCACCGGCATAAAAAATCCCGCCTATCGCGATGTAAAGTACATCGAGGAACTGATCGGTCCAGACACGGTAACCACAATTGACCCCGCGACTCTGTCAGCTTTCCGCGAGCGCGGAAGAGTGCGCGATAGCTTGCAGGAAAACATGGCAAATGCCGCCATCCACCTGAGCACGCTCAAAACGCTCCGAATTTCACTCGACGATATCGCCGGCAAATTGTTATCCGAGGGGGTCAAGCAATTTAGCGCCGCGCACGAAAAACTTCTCAGTTCGATTCAGCAGACCCTGAGGAACCTCTGAACAAGTCCTGCGTGGGCGCGACGGTGGCTATGCGGGATGGGATGCGCGAAAGGCGACAACGCGAATGGTCGATCCCTTCGCTAGGAGCCTGACAAAGCAGCCCGCCCGCATAGCCACTGTCCCTTAGGGTTGCGGCAAAATCGGACGCTCACCACGTTGCACTCTTTGGTATCGTAGATCAAACTACGATCTTCGTCGTGCGCCTTGTGATCATCCCGATTTTGCCGCAACGCGTTCCACGGAGGACTTGTCCAGAGGTTCCTTAGTATCTGATGGGTGGTACATTTTCTCATACAGAAAATGTGCGGAAAGATTCATCGCGAAAGGCACGAGCAGAACAACCACAAGCAGCGCCAACAACGCTGTGCTGACGCTGACCCCGATTTCGCCTTGCATGATCTTCTTGAAAATCCACATCCCCAGCCAAACGAGACCAATCAAGAGTGCAAGGCCACTGATTACAAAACCGGTATCCACCATTGTTTCCCCAATTCGATCTGAGAATATTACCGCAATCAGCTTATATTCTACAAAATCATCAGGGCGACCAAACAGCTAGATCGGCGCGATTAGGGGATTAAGCGGATAGGACTGCGTGTAATCTCTCAAAAGAAAAGCTACCGACCCGGAAGATTGAAATTCGTTTCAGACGTAACAGTTTGAGTATGACAATCAGGACCCGGGAACGTAACGCAAATAAGCCCCATAAATCGGGCATCCCGGGCTTATTTAATTGACCAGCGGGTCTCAAACAATTAGTATATGCACCTCTTCCAATTCCCCGATAGCTCAGTTGGTAGAGCGACGGACTGTTAATCCGCAGGTCGTAGGTTCGAGCCCTACTCGGGGAGCCAAGAAATCAATAAGTTAACTTTTTACTGCCGCACCCCTTACCTCTTGTTGAATTGCATGTAAGTGCTGGTGTAAGGGAAATACTCGCTATCAGTAGGAAGCTTCTCAAGAAAGCCTAGATTTATTTATAGGTTTTGCTACGAATATATTAGATGGCCACCCACCCCGCCACCTCTTTAATACAACTATAAACGCTGTTTAATACCCGTTTCCAAAAATTTTCATATTTTGCATTCTGCTGAATGGGAAAGGGGATTCAGAAATCTGAGTCCGGCGCTGCTTTCTGCCCACCTGCCACAGAGAAGGAGAATGCCAAGCCAATATAAATGATGTCGGAGGCGGACTATGCTGCGCTGTGC
>JALYOY010000216.1 GCA_030856655.1 Pseudomonadota bacterium
GACTTGGGCTTGGCGTCATTCATCGCAGCAGCATGTACGCTGCGCTTGATAATACGGTATTGCTGCCGGGCTTTACGCGGCTGGATGCGGCAATGTTCCTCAGGCTGACCAGGGTTGTGCGCGTTCAGGCGAATATCGAAAATATAGCCGATATCGACTACGTTGCATCCGCTCACAACAATAACAACATACTGCCCGGTGCGCCACGCATCTTTCGATTAACGGTCGTCGCGAACTTTTAGGCGCGTGATAAGGAGCCATTTACAAATATCCGCAGCTAGTTCGCAGCCAGTTTCGGAATGGTTAGCCCGTCGCACCGCCCCTGTAGTGCGCCAGAGCTATTGTTACTTAAAATGGCTAAATGGCTTTAGGCAGGGCATGAAGAAGCGCAGATTATTCATATACAAGGACGAGCAACGCTACATCGCGGCAATTTAGCCTTGTTTTGCACCGTACTCATCGATAAGCGCCAGTAATTGTTTAAAATCGATCGGCTTTGTCAGGTGAACATCAAATCCGGCTTCCTTTGCGAGCTTCTTGTCCTTTTCCTGTCCCCATCCGGTGGCCGCAAACAGCCGCATGTTCCCACCCCATGGGGCCGCTCGAATCTCGCGCGCCACTTCATGGCCGCTGAGATGGGGCATGCCGATGTCCAGCAATGAGATGTCTGGCAGAAATCGCGCCGCCTCCTCCAGGGCGGCGCGGCCATCGTGTACGGCCCTTGTTTCATGCCCGTCGCGCTGCAATAACATGGAAATTGCGGTTGCCGCTGATTTATTGTCGTCAGCGACGAGAATCCGGTATTTCGCTCTGGCATGAGATACAGGAGATTCAGGATCTGGATGTGGCTGCGGTGCGGGCGACGCAGTTGAGGCTGTTGAGGCTGTTGACGTTGTTAATGGGGACGCATGCACAGCGATCTCCTCCGGCGGCGCCAAGGGCAGGCCAACATGGAAAGTGCTGCCCTGCCCTAACCCGTGACTCTCGGCGCGAGCCCAGCCGCCATGCAACTCGGCGATGGCACGCACCAGGGCAAGCCCGATACCTAATCCAGCGGCGGTCCGGTCGCTTTTGGTTTTTCTCTGCGAAAACATGCCAAATATTTCCTCGGTGTACGATGGCTCAATACCTATGCCATTGTCCGCCACACTTACCACGACGTTTTCGGCGCCGGTCTTGACGTCAAGGGTGATTCTGCCCCCCGCATCGGTATACTTGGCCGCGTTGGATAACAGGTTGGAAAACATCTGGGTAAGCCGTATGGGGTCGCCGTAAACCATCATCGACGGAGGTGGCTTTGTTACCGACAACGTATGACTGGCCCCGTCGATAAGAGGCTGCGCGGTTTCCAGCGCGGAGTCGATGACGGAGGCTAGCGTCACGCTTTGCTTGTGAAGCGTCATCCGTCCCAGCGTCAGGCGAGAGACATCCAGAAGATCGTCCAGCAGAATCTTCATCGCGTTGCATTGGCGTTGAACCACCTGCGCCGCGAATTCGCGTTGTCTGCCGTCGAGTCCCGGCGACTGCATCAACCGCGCCGAACTGTCGATAGCCGCGATGGGGTTGCGCAATTCATGTGAAAGTGTCGCGATAAACTCATCTTTGCGGCGGTCGGCATCCTGCATCCGCTCGGCGATGAGCAGGCGCTCGATGAAATCGGCCGCCTGCCGCGCATACAAATCGAGCATTCTCAACTCGCGCTCGGCAGGCATGTGGGGTGACCGGAAATGCGTGGATAATATACCAAGCGGCTTCCCGTCACGGCTGAATAAGGGCGTGGACTGGACTGCCCGGTAGCCAGCCTGATCGGCGGCAGCGCGATGGATTGCGTACCCTTCGTCAACCTTCACATCCTCGATCACAAACCGCTGCTGGTTAATGAGCGCGCGCGAGCACGCGACGTCTCCTTCCGCATCGACGGTTCTGAAGTGATCGAGAAAATCCTGTTTAAAGCCTTGATGAGCGGCAATGGTCAATAACTTATTGACCGGATCATACAACTGGATAATTCCCATATCGGCGCCGAGCAAGGCAGCTACCGCTCTCAATATTTCGTTCAGCGCGGACGCTAAATCGGGGGTACTAACCAGGCGCGAGTTGAGTTCATGCAAACAATTCAGGGAAGAGAGCTCAGCTTCGAGCCGATAATGGGCCTCTCGCAGAGCTTCCTCGATTCGTTCACGCTCTGAAACCTGCCCTCGAAGCGCTCTATTTGCCGATGACAATGCTTTGGTGCGCTCATCCACCCGCTTTTCAAGAAAGTCTCGCGCATTCATGCTTCGATCCATGGAACGGCTGAATTCATATGCCGCAGAGGCAAAGCGCGACAAGTTCGTCATCACGCGAACATCTTCCTTGTCGAACTTGCGCTCGGGGGAGTGCGCGACTACCCATACCGTACCAACCGGCCTTTTCCCGTCATGAAAAGGCAGGAGCAAAACTTCCGCGATGGGCGGCTCTATATGCTGTGGAAGAGCGAAAAGCGTGGATGGCTTTTCGAACAGAATGGGCGAATCTTGCTCAATCACTACCCCACACGGGCTAGCAGCACGAAGCAACGAAGTGCCCAGGTTCTTTGCCAGCAGCCCTGCGCAGGCATCCCAACGGAATGATTTTCCGTCGGGTTCGAGAATACTGATACCGGCAGACTCAGCGTGACATAGCTCAAGAGCGACCTTCGCCAGCTTCTGCAAAAGATCTCGGGGATGATTCGCAAGCTCATCAGCCAGGACTGCAAGCGCACGGTTTTCAGCCTCGAAATCTTGAGCACGGGATGGCCGCTTCAGCAAGTCCTCGACCCCGGCGATTTTCTCCAGGGGAGGATACGATAAGCTAATAAGATCCTCGTTAGACAATTGTCACCTCCTAGCCCGAACGTCATCCTTCCGGAAAGTTATCCTTTTTTATCTTGTAACGGCTTTTTTATATGCTCAAGTTGGCATCATTTCTGTGCGACAACGCTCATATATAAAAAAACCATTTTTATATAGTAGCTTATGAAGGTAAATAGAGGTCGCAATGGTGTAAACTGGCTGATGGGCGAACGTCAGCCATGTATGCCTGCCGGTAAAACGGCGGTGGGTCACGCGGGCAATGAATTCATGCAGTCCTTGCCACCGGTTGGTAGGTGACTACGCAAAACAGCTGCCATTGTGTGGGACTCGGATCTTGTACCGGCAGGGAGTGGACGGAGCGGGGACATCGAGCAATCGTCGCACTTTCCGAACACTGAGGGAACTTGGCAAGGGCCTGATCGGCACCTACTTTGGCATATGGCCGCAGGCAGGTTTTCGCAGGGTGACCGGCTAAAGCCTTTAATCGTTCTTTTAGAGCTTAATGTGGTTAATGACCTTCGTAACCCCATCCACAGAGCGTGAAATTGAAATCGCCTGGTTTATCTCGGACTGGCTCCTTGCGGTTCCACTCAGCACGACAACTTCATCCTTATCCGTATTGACGTTGACGTCCGTCGCGCTAACGTGCTTGTCAGCGGCCATTTTCGCCCTTATTTTTGTGGTTATCGCCGAATCCTTGAATTCTCCGGCATTTGAATGGCGTCCGTCCTTATCCCCGGAATACCCGGCGGCAGGTGTCAGCAACAGGCCGATTACAAAACAGCTTGCGGCAAGTTTGGTTGTTTTCATGGTTGGTCCTTAAATAGTTGATTGACAAGGTTGCATGATTGCACGCACTTGGGGGGCGGTATGTTCGCTTGATTACGTAAATCAAACCTGGCGCGGGTAACGCGGAAAGGCAAATAGAAAAATCCACGAGCAGGGGCCCAGGGGTGCGGCAACCGGTGCAGGAGAGCGGGCCGCTTCTGACCTACCCACAACTTGGAGTACGACTTGATGAGTTCGCGCCACGTGACGGGCGCAGGTGATTATTGGCGACTATCAGCCGCTATGAGCTAACGGCAATTTACATCCTGCTATGGCGCTTGCATCGCACGAGAAGATCGATAATCAATCGGAACTGCGGCAAATTACCTGCTCTTGGCGGCAGCCTTGATCATACAACCGCCACCTTCTCTTCTCGGAAAAATATCGAAGGTTGATCCGATATTAAGTCTTGCTCATTTTTTTTACTTTCCTGCTTTCAAGGGCATTCACCACCACCCCTTTTCCGAATACGAAGCGTAATCCTCCGCCTCCCCCCTGGCCATGCCGGTACTGCGAGCATCGGAAAACTGCGCTAACCCCGCCTTGACGTTTTCATCCACCCATCGCACAAACATCGGGTGAGGCGCAAACCCGCTGCCTAAATCATACTCCAGTCCGGCCAGGAATTTTTTCTCGGGACCCTCGCCAGTGG
>JALYOY010000040.1 GCA_030856655.1 Pseudomonadota bacterium
CGTTTGCAGGAACCATCTGGCAAACTCAAACTGCGGCAACAGATCGCCAATATAGGCCATGCGCACGCCATTGAGCTTCCGCAGAAATTCAATACGGTAGTCATTATGAAATCGCGACCTGCCAATCAGGACAACATCGCATACATGGCCAGAATCAATCCATTTGTAGATGACTGGGGTAATGTGATCAATGTCGTTATAATGACGGAGAAAAAAAAGAGCTTTCATACCCTGTTCATCCCCGGCGTGTTAGGGACAGGCAGTATATTCATCACATTGAATATTCAGATACATTTCGAGTGGCGAAAAGCGCGTAATTGTACACTCGCGGATATTCGTTTACCAGTGTAGCGCGCTGGAAGTATCGGGTGAGACGCGGGGGACGCATAGTTATTCATATGCAATGACAACAACAGGCACCGCGATCTGGCAATTTTTACGTGGCCATATCTCCGACGCACTACAATAGCACAGCTTTGCTTGCAGTCACATATCGAGCCGGAAAAGAACCTCTGAACAAGTCCTCGATTTTGCCAACCCAGTTGCCAATTCAGTGCCTCACGAGGACTTATCCAGAGGTTGGCCACGACGTAAAGCTGCTTCAAGTTCTCGCAGAATGCTCCCTCGGATGGTAGGATAGCGTTCGGGACGAACAAACTCCATTGTCACTAACATGTAGAGCAAAATAATTATTGGTCAAATCGAGAAGGACCTTTTATGACAGCAATCTCTCCAATGAATGTGAATAACTAATGAAAACAATTGCTGTGATACCGGCACGTATGGGTTCATCACGTTTCCCCGGTAAGCCGCTTTCAAAGCTGTTAGACCGAACCATGCTGGAACACGTCTACAAGCGTGTTGCCCTGAGTAACGCCCTTGATGCCACTTACATTGCCACTTGTGACGAGGAAATCCGGCGAGTGGCGCAGGACTTTGGCGCTCGCGTGGTCATGACCGCCGATACTCATGAGCGAGCCAGTGATCGCGTTGCGGAGGCTGCCGCCGGGATTGATGCCGGCCTTATTGTTATGGTACAAGGCGACGAACCGATGACCCATCCAGAGATGATAGACGCCGCAGTGGAACCATTTCGGCACGATCCGCTACTGGGCTGCGTTAATCTGGTGCGAAGTATCGATAACAAAGCTGATTTTTACGACGTTAACACGATTAAAGTGGTAATGAATCAACGGGGTGATGCCCTTTATATGTCGCGGCAGCCGATACCGACCGCTCCGGGCCCCGCTCAATCTACTCAACCACACTTCATGCATACCCTTGCCTACAAACAGGTATGCATCATCCCGTTCCGCCGGGAAACATTGCTCGATTTTGCCAGGTTGCCGCCCACTCCGCTGGAGCAACTGGAGTCCGTCGACATGCTACGATTGCTGGAGCATGGTTATCGGGTGAAGATGGTGAGAACGAAGTTTAACACCCAGGCAGTGGACACCCAGGCCGATCTGGAGCGTGTGGCCGGGTTGATGGCGAGCGATCCCCTGCTGACCTCGTATTGATCAGGTCCCTCCCTGTAACGGCCGCTTCAAGCAGTTTCCTTAAGGAATACCTATGCAATTAAAATCAAAACTGGCCCGGAATGCATTGACCATCGGTTCATGGGTTACATTGGGACATCCGGCGATTGCCGAAATCATGGCTGCCGCCGGGTTTGACTGGCTGGTACTGGATACAGAACATAGCGTCCTGGAGTTGAGCGAAGTGCAAATGCTGATCCAGGTGCTTGATGGGCAACAGTGCCCGGCCATCGTGCGGCTGACTTCGAATCATCCTGATCAGATCAAACGGGTCATGGACGCCGGCGCAGCGGGCGTGATGGTGCCCATGATCAAAACCGTCGCCGACGCCGAGGCTGCGGTACAAGCTGTTTATTATCCGCCTCGCGGCCAGCGTGGCATTGGCCTGGCCCGCGCTCAAGGTTACGGCGCCCGATTCCAGCAGTACCGGCACTGGTTGGAAGATAATGCCATCATTGTAGCCATGATTGAGCATATAGACGCGGTCAGTGCGATTGATTCCATTCTTTCCGTTCCCGGCATTGACGCCTATATCATCGGTCCTTACGATCTATCCGGCTCCATGGGTCGACCCGGCGAACTCGATTATCCGGAAGTTCAATCCGCGATAGAACAGGTACGTGAGGCTGGACGCCGGCTAGGCAAACCGGGCGGCATTCATGTAGTCGAGCCGGATCCGGACGAGTTGCGGCGAAATATTGAAGCCGGCTTTAACTTCCTTGGCTATGGTTTGGACATCCGTATCCTCGATACACTTTGCCGCAGTCATATGCAAAATATAAGAGCAGCGCTATGAGTAAACTTGTCATTTCCACCTCGTCGTTCGATGTGGACAGCAATCCCCATATCCAGCATTTACTACAGGAGGGCATGCATATTGCCGGTAATAGTTACGGGCGTAAACTCACCGAAGACGAAGCTATCGAATTGCTCGGTGAAGATGCCATCGGGATGATCGCTGGAATAGAACCCCTTACAGAACGCGTCTTCGCATCTGCCAAAAGCTTGAAAGTGGTGTCGCGCTGCGGAAGCGGTCTGGATAGCGTTGATCTTGCAGCAGCAAAGCGCCACGGCATCGCTGTTCTTAACACGCCGGAGGCCCCGGCTCAGGCAGTCGCTGAACTCACGATGGGTCTGATATTGTCCGCGTTGAGAAGGATATGTCAGACTGATCGATTGCTCCGCGCAGGGGAATGGCCACGAATGCAAGGTCAGCTGCTCGCTGCTCAGGTAGTAGGTATCGTGGGCTTTGGACGGGTAGGACGACGTGTCGCCCGTTTATGCCAGGCTTTTAACGCTGAAGTTGTGGCGCATGACTCCTATGTGGAGCAGTCACCGCAAGGAATAAAATTAGTACCTTTGGAGAAGCTACTGGCGGAGGCAGATATCATCAGCTTGCATCTGACATATGACGCTGACACGCATCATTTGCTGGATGCGGAAGCTTTCGCACGAATGAAGCCCGGCGCCATTGTGATAAACACTGCTCGCGGCGGCCTTATTGACGAAATCGCCTTGGCCGAGGCTTTGATTTCCGGACAACTCGGTGCGGCTGCACTCGACGTTTTCGAACAGGAACCATACCACGGCCCGCTACTCAAATGCGGCAAGGCGATTCTCACTTCACATATTGGCTCTCTCGCCAGGGAGTCGCGTCAACGCATGGAAGTTGAAGCTGCGGAGAATCTGCTGCGAGGCCTGGTTAATGCGGGCCTGATGAAAGATGGGCAGACAAAGAATGTCTAACGAAACCGCTATTGTGTATGGCGCGAGTGGGTTTCTTGGCAGCCACGTGGCCGATGCATTATCTGCCGCTGGCTATCGGGTGCGCTTGTTTGATCGTTGTCCATCTCTCTACCGAAGTTATGATCAGGAAATGATCATTGGTGATGTCATGGACCCTGCCCAAGTGACGGAAGCGGCCAAGGGCGCCGACGTAGTCTACAATTTTGCCGCCATCGCGGACATTGATGAAGCTCACGACAAACCGCTGGCTACCGCCACGATAAATGTCTTGGGTAATATGCACGTACTGGAAGCCGCCCGTCTCGCGGGAGCTCGTCGGTTCGTTTTCGCTAGCAGCATTTATGTCTACTCAGAGTCCGGATCATTTTACCGTGCCAGCAAGCAGGCAGCAGAGCGTTTTATCGAAACCTATCACGAGCGCTATGGTCTGGAATATAGTATTTTACGCTATGGGTCTCTGTACGGCAGGCGCGCTGACGCACGCAATGGCATCTACCGGATGCTGCACGAAGCGGTGGAACGGCACTCGATAACCTATCATGGCAGCGGTGAAGCGCTTCGCGAGTACATCCATGTGGAGGACGCGGCGCGCATGAGCGTACAGGTGCTGGCGCCGGAATTCGCCAACCGCCATCTGATCCTGACTGGGCAGGAACGGTTGCGTATCAAGGACGTCATGACGATGATCTCGGAAATCATGCCGTGGGAAATAGCTTTGCATTTTGACGAAGCCAATGCAGTGCATCACTACGAGGTGACCCCTTACGCGTTTCAACCCCGGATCGGCCGTAAGCTAGTCCTCAATGAGCACGTCGATCTGGGTCAGGGTCTGCTTGATTGCCTTAGGGATATTCATAAAACCATGCATCACTCCAGCGAAGATGACGAGGCCACACCGTCGGCATCCGACAACAAAGCATGACCACAACGGATTGGCAAGCCATCATTTTCGATTTCGATGGAGTGGTAGTTGAATCCGGGGATATCAAAACGCAAGCTTTTGCTAATCTCTATCGAGCCCATGGTGAAGCGGTCATGGCCGCGGTGGTAAGGTATCACCGCATGAACGGCGGTATGTCGCGCTACCAGAAATTTCATTATTTTCAACAACACTTATTGGAAAAACCTCCGCTGACGCCGGAAGAAGAGCAGCAATTGGATCGACTTTTCTCCGAATTGGTGGTCGAGGCAGTCGTTGCCAGCGAGACAGTGCCTGGCGCAGCCGAACTGATTCGCAAAGAGGCCACAAGGATACCTTTATTTATCGCATCCGGTACGCCGGAAGCAGAGCTTAATACGATTGTTATGCGTCGTGGCCTGGGATCCTATTTCACGGCGGTGCGCGGTTCCCCCAGGCCAAAACAAATGCTCATCGCGGATATTTTGTCGTCCCACGCCCTTTCCCCCGAACGGGTGCTGATGATAGGCGATGCGCTGATTGATTATCAGAGCGCGCAGATGAACAAGATAGCATTTCTGGGGCGCGTGCGCCCAGGGGATGACAACCCCTTCCCGGCAGAGGTAAATACGTTACCCGATCTGAGTCCATTGCTCATCTGAGAAAAATCAATCTTCCGTTCTAATGGTATGAAATCGGTAGCTCAATCAGCCGTAGACACGTGTGTTTATCCACGCCAAAGCGAATAGAGGCATAGTCAGGCCGACTTGTGCGTTAAATAATATGCCTCTAAATCATATCAGTTTAATTTGGACGTAACGCATTGAGAAATTTAGGTTAACCCCAAATTTGTATAGCTGATGCGAAAAATGGTTTATTGCACATAGTTTACGTGCACTTTTGAATTCAGAAGGTTACTGGATATGAC
>JALYOY010000041.1 GCA_030856655.1 Pseudomonadota bacterium
CACCATCAGTCGCCAAGGTGGGGATGAATTCGTGGTGCTGCTTTCCAATATCAAGCAGGCAGAAGATGCGGCGTTCAGTGCACAAAAAATACTCACTGCGCTAACTGCTCCGCACCTCATCGATCAGCTTGAGCTCCACGCCTCGGTGAGCATCGGCATCAGCACTTACCCCGAGGATGGCCTGGATGTGGCAACCCTTATCAAGAGTGCGGACAGCGCGATGTACCATGCCAAGGAAAACGGACGCAACAACTACAAATTCTTCGAACATGAAATGAATGTTCGGGCCGTCCAGCGTCACTCCATCGAAGCTAGCCTGCGCCGCGCACTGGAACGACAAGAATTTGTGCTGTACTACCAGCCAAAAATAGATCTTCTCAGCAACATGATTGTTGGTGTTGAGGCGCTCATTCGCTGGCAGCATCCGGAACGGGGGCTGGTGGCGCCATCCGAGTTCGTGCCCATCGCCGAAGACTGTGGCCTGATTCTGCCGATTGGCCGCTGGGTGCTGCGCGAGGCCTGTCTCCAGGCCCAGGCCTGGAGACAGGCTGGCGTGCCGCCGATCACCATCGCAGTCAACACCTCCGCACTCGAGTTCCGCGCCATGGATTTTCTCGAAAATATACACGCGGTCCTCGAGGATACGTGCTTGGAGCCGCGCTATCTGGAACTCGAACTGACCGAAAGCGTCCTTATGCAGGACGCAGAGTTTACTGATTCCGTGGTGCATGCGCTCGCAGACTTGGGCGTAAAGATTGCGATCGATGACTTCGGCACCGGCTATTCCAGCCTCAGTTATTTAAGACAGTTTCCGATTGATACCCTGAAGATCGACAAGTCATTCGTAAATCGGATGACCAGCAACCCAGACCATGCCGCTATCGTCAGCGCCGTGATCAGCATGGGTAAAAGCCTCAAGCTCCGCGTCAGCGCGGCGGGCGTGGAAACACCAGAGCAATATGCATTTCTTCTGGCTCAGCATTGCGACGAGGGCCAAGGCTACTATTTCTGCCGTCCAGTGGTGGCAGAGACGCTCGCTACCTTATTGCAAACTGGCATTCCACCTAAACTTCACATTTGATGCCCTCAAAGGCCTGACCGCCGAGACATGAGGCGTTTTAGGGTTATGTTTGGAATGTTGGAGATTGGATTATTTAGGATATTAGATTAAGACTCGACTGATTTATGGAAAAAAATGCTAATACAGTACTTCCCTCATAGCCAGCAACCGACTCAAATAGCCTCCAGCTCCCTTGATCCGTTACGAAAGCGAGTTCGGGTAACTTAAGCACATATTTCGCAATATCGGGCATCCCGGCCTGATTCCCTGAATCATGCGGTTGCCCAGCAGCTCCGCCTGGCGCTGACGACTCGGCAAGGCTCCGGGAAATAGGAGAGACTTCCATCAATACCGATACAAAGATTATGAAAAAAATTTATATCGCGACCGATAATTAAGCGAATGGACCGTTTTTTTTACTACTTTAGTCATACCTAGCTTCTCCGCGCCTTTTCCGTTTCAGCAAACAGACCCCGATTCCTAAAACGGCTGACGCAACTACAATTTTTCAAATCGCACCTGCGCGGTTATATTTGAATTCAGACTTCCACCCCATTTCTGCAAAAATATCGGGCACATGGCCCCTCTTCAAATCATGGAGAACGCCTTCGCCAACGTTTATCCGATCGCAAAAAGAAGAAGCAGCCAATGGCGAATATCGTTCTCGCTAAACTTGAAAGCGCTTTTACGAATCACTCCACTTAAACCGGAAGGGGGCGTCGTGCTTGTCCAAACACTGGAGTGATATCGGGTCGTTCATTTGAGCGTAGTATTTCGACGGTCTGTTTCTGCTGCTCGGGATGGTCCCAATGAATTCCCTTGAGACGTGCCGGAATTCTTTCTTTCGGGTATGCAGGTCTATTTACTGGGTCCAAATCCGCTCCCCAGCCTTGAATATGTGAATAATCTTTTTTATTCTCCATGATGATTGCTCCTTGTTCGGTCAAATTAATGAGCATTCGGCGGAATCAATACCGTTTTAATGCAATTATCCAATTTGCTTGAGAAAATATGGTATGCATCGGATACCTCTTTCAAGGGGAAACCTATGCGGGATGATTTTTTTAGGTTCGATGCGGCCAGCCTGAATATGCTCAATTAAACGGGGAAGATGCCTTTTCACGCTTGCCTGGTTCATGCGCAGGGTAAGCCCCTTGTTGAGAGCGTTTCCGATAGGGGTAGCGTTGAAGGTAGCCCATAAACGCCCACAATCGAGACCACGCCGCCTTTCCGGACAGAATTGATAGCCCAATGCAACGCCGTCGCCGCGCCCGCCTGCAATTTCATTTTTACGCCGGTCAACGTCTGCGCAAAGCTGCCTGCGGCCTCGCAGCCGACAGCATCGATACAGACGTCGGCACCCTTCTTCCCATCACGATATCGGGCGGGCGCAAGTAATGGTAAGTACCGATATAACAGAAGCTTTGGACTGATTGGTCAGGACAATGTGGCCGCCATATGCCGTACAATATTAAAAAGGCATCGCGGCAAGTTACCTTACTCAGAATTAACCTTGCAGAAAATCTACTGTTTGGTGCATTTGTCCTGATGACGACCTTATGGGCGCGAGTATCCACATTCCACGGACGTTATCCTATTTCTTGCTCATGCTCAGCAGCCTTATCGCTGGTGCTTTCCCGCTCGCGCCGGCATGCTCGCAAAATGATGCTAGCATAGAGTTTAAGGGCGCAGGCCAAATGGTCAAGGTTCTCTCCCTTGACGATCTTGCCGCTATCACGTCAGCGGTCTCGCTAAAAGTTTTCGAGATACACGAAAACGAAGAACGTATTTATCGAGCTTATCCGGCTCGCCCCGTATTTGATAAGGTATTCGGTAAAGGTTGGGAAGCGGCGCAGGAGATCGTATTTACTTCCATTGACGGGTATCAACTCAGTATTCCGGTAGCCAAGTTCCTCGCTCACGATGCCTATTTCGCTTTTGCGCACGAGGATCGCACGCCGTTTTCGATGGCCAATACGCTACAGAATAACGAAATAGTAAAGCTGGGACCGCTCTATCTGGTCTGGGACAACACAAATTCAAAAACGCTGCTTGAAGCCGGCTCAGCGGACATGCCTTGGCAGATCATGCGTATCGCACTCAAATTTGTGGCTCCATTTCCAAATACCTCTCCCCGGGCAAAAAAATCCGAAGAAGCTGGTGGATTCATGCATTCCCGCAAGCACTGCATGACATGCCATACCATATGGCGAAGTGCGCCGCAAAGCATCGGAACTCAGTTACCCGACAAGCGTGGTCGAATATATCAAACCTCAGTACCTGAAGCGTTGGATCGAGCATCCCAGAAGCATCCGGCACAACACAACACCGCGCTGCTAGGACTTGCGAAAGAAATTCCCCAACGGGGAAAATCACAGAAGGACTCATGGCACATCTGAAGGCGATGAGCGCTGCCAAACATGCCTCAGCGAGG
>JALYOY010000046.1 GCA_030856655.1 Pseudomonadota bacterium
CCTGCCCGCTTTGATTCATACCAGACGGTTTCCAGGAATTCAAGCCGGACTTGCACATCCGGCATTTTCCGCTTTAATCGCTCGGACATCTCGCCACGCCAGTAGAGAAACCTGATGCGCTCATTGATTTCATCAATTTTTACTTTGGGTGGCCGACCGTCCGCAACTGCATTGGACAGTGCGATGCGCACCGAATCGGCCAAAGCCTCCTCCTTTTGGTTGCCAGCGATCGCCTGCACCGAACCAAGCAGCGTCGCCGCGAACATCAACCGGCACAGCAATACTTTAAAGAGCGGGACCAGGAAATCCTGCTTTTTTGCATCGCCCGACATCTGGTTTTTAACAAGGTCGGCATTCGGAGCCGTAAGCTCCTCCCTGTTCGCGTCCCAAAAAAATTTAACCGAAATTTTCTCCAAAAGATTAAGACCTTTACGAACGCAATTTTTCCGTGATGAACTTGGCTATTTGATCCAGCGGCACTGCTATCGCACCCGTATCTCGCCGCCCTTGATATTCCGCCGCGCCATCCTTCAATCCACGCTCGCCGATCACAATACGATGAGGTACGCCGATCAGCTCCCATTCAGCAAACATGACGCCGGGGCGCTCGCCGCGGTCATCCATGATCACATCGATACCCGCCTCCAGCAAGGCGGCATGCAGCTTGTCGGTCTCAGTCTTGACCGCTTCGTTGCGATCGTAGCCCATGGGGCACAGCACTACCTCGAACGGTGCAATCGATAGCGGCCAAATAATCCCTTTCTGATCGAAATTTTGTTCGATGGCTGCACCCAGAATGCGCGTAATGCCGATGCCGTAACATCCCATCTGCATCAGTTGCGGCTTGCCATTCTCGTCAAGATAAGTTGCCTTCATATCTTCCGAATAGCGGGTTCCCAACTGGAATACATGCCCTACTTCGATGCCGCGCTGAATCGCGAGCGGCCCTCGACCATCGGGTGAAGGATCGCCGGCAGCCACATTGCGGATGTCGGCCACAATCGGTTCGGGTATGTCGCGCCCCCAATTAGCCCCGGTGTAGTGAAAGTCCGCTTCATTGGCGCCGCAAATAAAATCGCTCATATTGGCAACTGTGCGGTCGGCCACAATGTTGACCGGCTTTTTGGTGCCGATCGGCCCAAGGTAGCCAGGCTTGACTCCAAACCATTCGACAATCTCATCTTCTGTTGCGAACCGATAACCGGACAACCCGGCTACTTTGCCTGCCTTGACTTCATTCAGATCATGGTCGCCACGCAGCAGCAGCAGCCAGATTTCCTTGCCCTTGCCTTCGGCGTCATTATTTTCGACTGTCAGCACGATGGATTTGACTGTGCGCGTCAACGGCACGCCAAGCAAGGCCGCGACATCTTCACACTTCGATTTTCCTGGTGTCGGCGTTCTGGCAAGCTCGTTTGCCGCCGGCGCGCGTGCGTCGGTGAGCGCCAACGCCTCTGCCGCTTCCATATTGGCAGCGTAATCGGACGCAGGACAATACACCAATGCGTCTTCGCCCGTATCGGCAATGACGTGGAATTCGTGCGAACCTGATCCCCCAATGGCACCATTGTCAGCCGCCACAGCGCGGAACTGCAATCCGAAACGATCGAAAATACGCACATACGCGTCGTACATGATCCGATACGATTGCTGCATGCCCGCCAGATCGCGATCAAACGAATAGGCATCCTTCATCGTGAACTCACGCCCCCGCATCAATCCGAAGCGCGGACGGCGCTCATCGCGAAACTTGGTTTGAACATGATAAAAATTGATCGGTAATTGACGATACGACTTGATTTCAGTGCGCACCACGTCGGTAATGACTTCTTCGGAGGTTGGCTGAATCGCAAAATCGCGGCCGTGCCGGTCTTGCACCCGCATCAATTCCGGCCCCATTTTTTCCCAGCGCCCGGTTTCCTGCCACAGCTCCGCAGGCTGAACCACGGGCATGAGCAATTCAACAGCACCGGCGCGGTTCATTTCGTCGCGCACAATTGCTTCGACCTTGCGAATCACGCGCAGACCCATCGGCATATAGGTATAAATGCCGGAGCCGAGGCGTTTTATCATACCGGCACGCAGCATCAGCTTATGGCTGACGACCTCGGCATCGGATGGAGCTTCTTTAAGAGTTGAAATAAAAAATCGGGAGGCGCGCATGGCGATGAATTCTTTTTAAAAAGAGAGAGTTATAATCAACTCAATTTTAAAGGATTAGCTGGCTGATGCACCCACTCTTTGTACAATTGATTCCTTGTCCGGACTTAAGCCTTGTTACAGGCGCAGTCAGGGAACGAGAATGCGAACTTGATTTGAATTGAGGGTCGTTAGCCGCAGAAAGTTTGAGGTGCAATATGCTGGACCGTGAAGGCTTTCGCCCCAACGTCGGCATCATCCTCCTCAACACCCATAACGAGGTGTGGTGGGGGAAGCGGGTGCGCGAACATTCGTGGCAGTTTCCGCAAGGCGGCATCAAGTTCGGTGAAACCCCGGAGCAAGCAATGTTTCGCGAACTGGAAGAAGAAGTCGGCTTGAAGGCAGAGCAGGTCAGGATTGTCGGACGCACGCGGGATTGGCTTCGTTACGAAGTTCCGGACCATTTCATCAAACGTGAAATTCGTGGACATTACCGCGGACAGAAGCAAATCTGGTTTTTGTTGCGTATGGTCGGGCGTGATTGCGACGTCAATTTGCGGGTGACCGATCATCCCGAATTCGACGCATGGCGCTGGCATGACTATTGGGTACCGCTGGATGTCGTGATTGAATTCAAACGCGATGTTTATCAAAAGGCGCTGCAAGAATTATCGCGTTTTTTGACGAGGCCGATACAAGCCGGCGCTCAACGCCACGCAGCGCGCTACGCACGCAAGAATTTCACCACTAAAACGCTTGAAAAATCAGCTTCGATTGAAGTTGAACCAAATAATAAATGAGTCGTTAACGCTTATGAAAATCAGCTTCGTTCCCTTCCGTACGCGATCCTTGCTTGCTTTAACCCTGCTTCTATGTGCCATCGGCGTGGCTCAGTCGCAGTCCCAGTTTGAGGAAGATTTCGAGGATGAATCGAAAC
>JALYOY010000079.1 GCA_030856655.1 Pseudomonadota bacterium
CGTCTCCAATGAGCGTGTCAGCACCCATCAATCGAGGCCCAGGCCCCTTCTCGTCGTAGTTTTTGTACATGCCGTAGGTATCGCGATCCTCGTAGCTCATGTTTATCTCCTGTAAAGTAGTGTTTGAGAAATCCTCGTTACTGCTATATGCCCGGCGAAGAAATCCTATCGGGTAAAGCGTCTCAGGCTCATACAGAATGCGCGAATTACTAAGTACCGTCAGTGCGGTAACGTACAAAAACAAATTTTTGGATACATTTCACAACGTTGCCTCGGAGAGTAAACCGTGGATGGCTACGCGATGGCGACCGAAGTGATGTTTATTTACCGGGGGAAATCACCGGCAACGATTCAGCCGCAATCGAATGGTGCCACCTTATGTCTGCCAGCGCACAGAATGAGCAACGATATTTATAGAAAATTCATGAAAGATTATTCGTTCGGGAACTACGGGAATCCGTTCTCCGATTCGAACAGCATAAAAGAATTCTATTAATTCGAAAATCGTTTAATTACTATTGAGCGAATATAATTTTGGGAGCAAGCTTTGACGTTTTCTGATTGGCCCGGCATTAAACCTAAGCCGGCAATTAACCGTCCTAGCACTATGACCTACAGGCATAACCACCTGACCCCACCTCTAGGGTGAGTTCGCTACCAGATTCAGGTTAAAGTCGCGAGGAGATACGTTAACCCATGGTCAAAACTTCCAGTATGTATACCGAACCCGCGTCCCTTTCGCGTAAATGGCTTGAGCGATATGATGAGGTACGCAATCAAACCTTAAAACTTGTTGACATGCTCGCGCCGGAGGACCAGATGGTCCAATCCATGCCGGACGCCAGCCCGACAAAGTGGCATATTGCACATACGACGTGGTTCTTCGAAACCTTTATGCTGACGCCGCACGCGCGAGACTATGTTCCCTTCGACGCACGATTCGGTTTCCTTTTCAACTCTTACTACAAGCGGCTGGGAAAGCATCCCCATCGAGCCATTCGCGGCACCTTCTCCCGCCCGACACTCGATCAGGTCCTCCGTTATCGTACTCATGTTGATAACGGCATTCGTGACCTGCTTGATCAAGAAGTTTCTGCCGAAATGTTACGATTGCTCGAACTGGGATTGAATCATGAGCAGCAGCATCAGGAGCTGATCGTTACCGACATCAAACATGCATTCTGGACCAATCCGCTGCGTCCCAATTATCAGCCCAGTCAAATCAAAGCAGTCGAGTCTGGCGCGGCGCCATTGACGTGGTGTTGTTTCGATGAAGGCATCTACAAGGCCGGGCATGATATGGGCGGCTTTGCGTTTGATAACGAACTGCCGCGACATTTCATCTATATAAAGCCCTTTCGTATCGCATCCCGCCATGTGACGAATGAAGAGTATCAGGCATTTATCGCGGATGGCGGTTACACACGTCCGGAACTATGGCTCTCGGACGCATGGGACCATGTTTGCGGCGAAGAGTGGATAGCGCCGCTCTACTGGGAGCTGTTGGGGGATGAATGGACTCAATTTACTTGCAGGGGCATGTTGCCGTTAAATCCCCGCGAACCGGTCTGCCACGTTAGCTTCTACGAAGCTGATGCATTCGCTCGATGGGCAGGTGCGCGTCTTCCGACAGAGTTCGAATGGGAGGTGGCTGCTGACTCTGCTAAGACGGAGGGAAACTTGCTTGAGAGTGAAACGTACCACCCGAGGCCAGCCGCGACAAAGACGAGCCTGCAACAGATTTTTGGAGATGCATGGGAATGGACCTCAAGCTCTTATTCCGCGTATCCGGGTTATTGTCCTCCGGCAGGTCTCGAAGGTGAATACAACGGCAAATTCATGTGCAATCAAATGGTGCTGCGCGGCGGTTCCTGTGCCACGCCCGTATCACACATACGAAAATCTTATCGTAATTATTTTCCGCCACAGACGCGTTGGCAGTTTTCCGGCATACGGTTGGCTCACGATGGGCTGGTTCGTGAAAGGGCCGACTCATGATCACGTCCGAACGGTTGAGCCCGGTATCGATTATAGCCGGGGACGTACTGGAAGGTCTTACCCGCACGCCTAAAATGTTGCCGCCGAAGTTGCTCTACGATGCGCAAGGCTCAGCCTTATTCGAACAAATCACATGTTTGCCTGAATATTATCCGACACGAACGGAAGCAGCTATACTGATGACTTACGCAGACGAGATATGCTCCTGGCTCGGCCGGAATGTTTCTGTCGGTGAGCTCGGCGCAGGGACCGCAACCAAGACGCGCATTTTGCTGCGCTCGCTACTACGGCGGCAGTCCAGCGTAAATTACTTTCCCCTTGATGTATCCGACGCAGCTTTGCAATTGGCCAAAGACGAAGTAGAAAAAGAATTGGGGGCGGTTAATGTGCATCCCCATGTTGGAGATTTCGAAGATTTGACTTTTCTTGGGCGACAAGCCCCACCCCGCCTGGTTCTGTATATTGGCTCGAGTATCGGTAATCTGGAACAGGAGGACGCTATCTTCCTGCTTCAAAACGTCGCGCGGCACCTGTCGAGCGGGGACCAGCTGCTTCTTGGGGTGGATCTTGTGAAAAATAGCGATGTCATGCATGCGGCTTATAACGACAGTGCTGGAATAACTGCTTCGTTCAACAAGAATCTTCTTGTACGGATTAACCGCGAACTAGGCGGCCACTTTGAACCAGATGCTTTTTGCCACGTATCATTCTGGAATGAAGCGGCGTCGCGGATTGAATTGCATCTGGAAAGCATGTGCTCCCAGTCAGTAAGGGTCGACGCTCTTGACACGACGTTGCGATTTTATCAAGGCGAACGTATTCATACTGAAAACAGTTACAAGTACACGGTCGAGTGCCTGGAAGAGTTGCTTCACCACGGCGGCTTCAAAGTTGCTCATACCTGGACAGATCCCGATTGCTGGTTCGCCGTAAGCTTGGGCGTAATGGCATAACCTCAATAATCTTCTCGCGAGCTTTTTAACCCGGCTACCGCTACAGTGTTACTCCTGATAGCGGTTCGCTAAATTTCCGCGAGCATTAAGGCTCGACGCGACTTATGCGGGGTCTGGCGCAAGAGGAACAGGAATGGGAGAATAGCGCATACAAAAAAGCATCTAAGTCAAAAATAGGGGACGCTGATGTTCGAGTGGCTGACTAGCCCAGAAGCGTGGATAGCGTTAGTCACGCTAACCGCGCTGGAAATCGTATTAGGTATAGATAACATTATCTTCATCTCCATTCTTGTAGGCCGTCTCCCCGAGGCTCAGCGTAATTTTGCGAGAAGAGTGGGTCTCAGTCTCGCCATGCTCACCCGCCTCGGTTTGCTGTTCTCTATTACATGGGTCATGAGTTTAACCCAACCATGGTTCACAATATTTGGCAACTCGATCTCAGGGCGCGATGTCGTCCTGATTGGAGGCGGCCTGTTTCTCCTTGCCAAAGCAACTCATGAAATACACAATAGTATTGAAGGTGTAGATGATGGCGACAACACGATGGCCGCCAGGCCAAGTATGGGAATGGTATTGCTACAGATCGCAATCCTGGATATTGTTTTTTCGCTGGATTCAGTAATAACGGCCGTCGGCTTGGTCGACCACATTTCGTTGATGGCTATCGCCATTATTTTGGCGGTATTGGTGATGTTGGTGGCGGCCAAGTCGATAGGGGAATTTGTCGATAATCACCCCACCATAAAGATTCTTGCACTTGCGTTCCTTATACTGGTAGGAGTCACCT
>JALYOY010000087.1 GCA_030856655.1 Pseudomonadota bacterium
AGCATAGCCACCCAAATATAGTAATTCAGATGGTTTTGGTGCAATATTCACCTGACGTACTGTTTGATGGGGTAAATGAGGATGAAGCTGAAGAGTATGGGCCGCGAGTATGGGCGCCCGTTATCTACAAGTGTTAAAAAGGTCGACCAACCGCAACATTTGCTTAGGGGATGCCATCGACTTTCGCTTGAATCCCGAGCGCAGTGTTGGAACGATCAAGACATTCTTGCGCAAAAGCATTTCGGATACAAGATACAGGGGGAACGACGGAAGACCGGGCAACCGACAACCGGAAAAACGGCGGATATATAAAACGATGGAACGATAATGCCTGGCACATATGCACATCTGACTTTGGTTAATCTGATCAGAGAACCAGTCCTGCTTGAAAAACAGGGGCTTGCTCCCCAAGCAATCATTTCTGTACTGGATTATTTCCGCTTCTGCGAGCTTGGCGCAGTCAGTCCGGATTACCCTTACCTGGACATCCTTCATCTTGATGCTGCCCCGTGGGCCGACCGGATGCACTACGAAAGAACCGGCGATATGATAAAAACAGGAATCGGCCTGATTAAGAAGCTTGACGGCACGTCACGGCAAAAGGCATTTTCCTGGCTACTAGGATATGCCAGCCACGTAGTCACCGACGCGACAATCCATCCGGTTGTTGAACTGAAAGTGGGTGAATACCAAAAGAACAAGGATAAGCATAGGGTCTGCGAAATGCATCAGGATGCCCATATTTTTCAACGATTGAATGTAGGTGAAATAGGGCTGGCCGAACACCTGAATTCGGGAATCTGGGGATGCTGCGATAAGCCGAGCAGCGGGAAGCTCGACCCGATCATCGTAAATACCTGGGAAAGCATGCTGGAGACCTGCTATTCAGGACTATATCGAACCAATCCCCCCATCATCGATAATTGGCACGGCTCATTCAAGGCCATTGTGGATAAAGCGGAAGAAGGCAACATACTTCCTCCCTTTGCGCGCCATGTCGCCGCCAACATCGGCTTAGCTTATCCGGCGGTTGCCGATCTCGATACACAGTATTTAAAGGCCCTGGCGACTCCCCTCGGGCCCATGAGTTACGACCAGATATTCGAACGGGCGATGGAAAACGTTCTAGGCGTCTGGTCGCTCATTGCAAACGCCGTCTTCAAAAATGACACCTTGTACCAGACGGCAGCAGCAATGGATAACTGGAACCTGGATACGGGAAAAAACAGCCGTGGAACCTATGTCTATTGGAGCGGGCAGGCATGACCATCAGAGCAGCTGCTGCCGTTGCAATTGCGATCACTCTCCTGACAGGCTGCACGCCCGGCCAAAAAAATCCTGATAGCGAGGAAATGTACATGAAGGCTTCCGCGCTGACCAAGTTATCAGCCGCGGTGGAATCAACCGTGCGCTACAAGAATCCCCCCCCAGAACTTGATGAGCGCGAATTGCTGGCGCTGGCAACCCGGCACGACCCAATACTGTTGGAAAATTTCAGAGGCTATCAGGTCAAGGTGCTGAGCAAGGACCGCCACTCGGTGGTACTCGTATGCGATGCGTCCGGTACCCGTGCTTTACTGGAGGATGCCGGGTGTACCGGACCGATGGATCGCGAACGCTGGAAAGGGAAGCAGGAGCCATGCGAGTTCTCGATCGATGCGAGAATGGTATGCCGAAGGGATTGAATGCCTTCAATATATGCTTACACAGATCGGATTTTGCTGTCGAACTTCGGTTGGGCCACCAGTTCTACCGTTTCAATACCGTATCCCATGCGTCCGGCAACGTCTCGGGATAGTCCCGGCTAAAGTGCAGACCGCGGCTTTCGTGGCGCAGCATGGCGCTTTGCACGATCAGGTCGGCGGTATCCACAAGATTGCGCAATTCCAGTAGATCGCTGGTTACGCGGAAATTGGCGTAATACTCATTGATCTCTTCGTGCAGCAGCTTGATGCGATGCTGCGCACGCTGCAGACGCTTGCTGGTGCGCACGATACCAACATAACTCCACATGAAGCGCCGTAGTTCATCCCAATTGTGGGAAATGACGACCTCCTCATCGGCATTGGTAACGCGGCTTTCATCCCATTGCAGCAACTCGACGGGTGGCGCGGGGGGCTGACCGATAATATCCTCGGCTGCGGCTTGGCCGAACACCAGGCATTCCAGCAGCGAGTTGCTCGCCAGCCGGTTGGCGCCGTGCAGACCGGTATGGGCGGTTTCGCCGATGGCATACAAGTTTTCCAGGTCGGTCTTGCCAATCAAATCGGTAACGATGCCGCCACAGGTGTAGTGCGCGGCGGGCACGACGGGAATTGGCTGTTGAGTGATATCGATGCCGAACTCCAAGCAACGTTGGTAGATATTGGGAAAGTGTTCCTTGAGGAAGTCGCGAGGCTTGTGAGAAATATCAAGGTAAACGCAGTCAAGCCCCCGTTTTTTCATTTCAAAATCAATCGCGCGAGCGACGATGTCGCGCGGCGCAAGCTCCGCGCGCGGGTCGTGCTCGAGCATGAAACGCGAGCCGTCGGGAAGTTTCAGCAGACCACCCTCGCCTCGCACCGCCTCGCTGATCAGAAACGATTTGGCATGAGGGTGATAGAGACAGGTAGGGTGAAACTGGATGAACTCCATGTTGGCCACGCGGCAGCCGGCGCGCCAGCCCATGGCGATGCCATCGCCGGTGGCGGTATCGGGATTGGTCGTGTAGAGATAAACTTTTCCTGCGCCCCCGGTCGCCAATACCGTGTTATGCGCCCCGATGGTGCGGACCTTGCCCGCCGCGCTGTCCAGTACATAAGCACCGTAGCAGCGATTGCCGGTCTTAGCGGGCTGGATTAACTTGGCGCCGGTAATGAGATCAATGGCGACATGGTGTTCAAGCACAGTGATATTCGGGTGCGTGCGCGCCTTTTCGCTCAAAGTCCGTTGCACCGCCTTCCCCGTCGTGTCCGCCGCATGGATCACGCGCCGCACGCTATGCCCGCCTTCCCTCGTCAAATGATAACCCGTTTCGCTGCCATGATCGCGGGTGAACGGTACGCCCTGGGTGATAAGCCACTGGATGGCGCGGGGGCCGTTTTCCACCACGTAACGCGTAACCGCCGCGTTGCAGAGGCCTGCACCCGCGCTAAGCGTGTCACGGATATGGGCTTCAGGCGAGTCTTCTTCCGATAGCACCGCGGCAATTCCCCCCTGAGCCCAGCCGCTGGCGCCATCCAGCAGCGCCTGTTTTGTGATCAGCCCTACCTTTTTGTTTTGCGCCAGATTGAGCGCAAGGGTAAGCCCGGCCAGACCACTGCCTATGATCAGGGTATCGAATTTAAGTTGAGCCGCCTGGGTTTGCATGAGTATCGTATCCGGCGAACGGGAAATCATAACAGACTGATAGCAGACTTGACTCCTCATCCCGCCGTTATATCTTTACATAATAACCACGTTTTCAAGTGAACTAATCCATATTGCCTGTTGTCTCTTGCTACAGACCAGGCGCAGTATGCCTTGCGTGATTTCCTCGATGACCCTTGAACGCGTATACTTGGGTGGCTACGTCATAACGTGGCAATCCAAATAAATCATAATATTCAGGGGTCAGGCAGGATGGGTGACCGGGAAATCGATCAGCAGCTGGTGGAACGTGCGCAACGCGGCGACAAGCAAGCGTTCGATCTGCTGGTGATCAAGTATCAACGCAAGCTGGCTCGATTGCTATCGCAGTTTATCCGCGATGCGGCCGAGGTGGAAGATGTAACTCAGGAAGCTTTTATCAAGGCTTACCGCGCATTACCGTCGTTCCGGGGCGACAGCGCGTTTTATACCTGGCTGTACAGAATTGGTATTAACACCGCGAAGAATTTTCTGGTGGCTCAAGGACGACGGGCACCGACCACCAGTAACGGATTCGATAACGAAGATGCCGAAGGCTTCGAGGAAGGTGGCCATTTACGTGAGATGAACACACCGGAAAGCGAACTGACGAGTAAGCAAATCGCACAGACGGTGAATCAGACATTGCATGAATTACCTGAAGAATTGCGCACCGCAATTACGCTACGAGAAATTGAGGGACTGAGTTATGAGGAAATCGCGGTCATCATGAATTGTCCCATCGGCACGGTGCGATCACGAATATTTCGGGCGCGGGAAGCGATAGCTGAAAAATTACGGCCCTTGTTGGGGACCGGCAAAGACAAGAGGTGGTAGCATGAAAGAAGAAATATCGGCATTAATGGATGGCGAACTGGACCCGGAGGCCGCGGCCGGTGTAATCGCTCAACTCAAGGAAGCAGATGAATTACGCAGCGAATGGGCAGTGTATCATCTGATCAGCGATGCTCTGGGACAGACGGAGGCGATGCCTGCTAATATCGCGCAGCGCGTCAGGGCAAGGCTGACTGCGGAGCCGGCTGTACTTGCGCCTCGCCCGCCGATAAGGCATAAGGCCAGAGTATTTGCAGTTGCGGCCTCGGTGGCGGCGGTAGCGGCGATTGGATTCATGAATCTGCAGACCTCGGATCGTCTGGCGGAAAATCTGGCCGAGAACAAATCGGCATCGCCAACGACAACCACAAACACAACCATGAACACAGACGCTTTACAAACAGCTCCCGCTGTCGTTTCCGTTTCAGCATCACTACCCGCCCCTGCTCAAATTAACGATTATCTTCTGGCGCACCGGCAATTTTCACCTAGTACTGCGATGCATGGCACAGTGCCCTATCTGCGCACGGTTGTGGAATCGCGCGAAAATCCTGCGAGATGACACGCGTTGCACTGGCTGCCCTGCTGCTGGCATCCAGCATCATTCAGCCTGTCTTTGCGCAGCATTCCCCCAGTTCATCCGCGGAGGCGCTAAACTGGCTGCAAAAGATCGCCGCCGCGCCACGCCAGTACAACTACATCGGCATTTTCGTATATTCGTCCGGCAACCATATTGAAACGTCCCGCATCATTCACATGGTGGACGGTGCAGGCGAGCATGAAAAAACTCAGGTGCTCGACGGCGCGCCGCGGGAGGTCATCCGCAACAACGACGAGATGAGATGTTATTTGCCGGAGAGCAAGACTGTTGTGACCGAAAAACGCTGGTTGCAGACAGTTTTTCCCGCATTGCTGCCGCAGCCGCTAAGTAACCTCGATGATAATTATATCGTTAAAAAAGGTGGTCAGGAGCGTGTCAGCGATTACGCGTGTCAGGTAATTGAACTCGAACCCAGGGACGATAAGCGCTATGGCCACAAATGGTGGGTAGACCTTCACACCGGCCTGTTGCTGAAAGCCGCGGTAATGGATAAGGACCGGGTGGTGGAGCAATTTGTTTTTACACAATTGAAAATCGGTGGCGAGATAGACAAAGAACTATTGAAGTCTAAGTATTCGACAAAAGCTGCAGAGTGGCGCACTACCAATTTAGTCTCGTCCACGATAGGAAATGGAAAACTCGGCTGGCAGGTCAAAAATCCGCCGCAAGGATTCAAAAAGGTCATGGAGATGAAACGCAATCTCTCCGGAAAATCAATGCCGGTCAGCCATATCGCGTTGTCGGATGGGCTCGCCGCGGTATCAGTATTCATCGAGCCGGTATCAAAACATTCTTTCCCTCCGATTGAGGGGTTTTCCCCCAGTCAGGGCGCCATGAGTATCTATACTCGCACGGTGGGGGATACCATCGTGACGACGGTGGGCGAAGTCCCGCCGGACACGGTAATGCAAATCGGTAATTCGGTGGTCAGTCATAAAGTTAAAACGCAGTGATCCGCATAAATTGTTTTCATCACCGGCCCTTGTCTTTTTAGTGAGTTCGCTACAGGACGTCCCAGCTACCGCATTAGGTTAAACGGCATTACGACCCAGTGCTTTGCTTCGCTTCAAGCCCAGGCAATTTGATGATGGATTGACGAATTAAGGTTGAGCGTGTCAATCGTTTGGTTCATTTATTCTTATTTTTATTAAGGGCAGAAAAATGATAGCTAAATTTATTCTGGTGGCATTATTATTGTCTTCCGCCGCCATGCAAACCCAAGCGCAAACCCAGGTGTTGCCGGATTTCACCGAGCTTGTTGATAAACATGGGGCTGCCGTGGTGAATATCAGTACCGTTCAAGCTCCAAGTATTGCCAGCGACCGGTTTTTTCCGAAAATGCCGGGTATTCCGGAAGATGACCCATTCTTTGAATTCTTCCGGCGCCATATGCCGCCTGGTGGGCCGCCTAGTGGTGGCGGGGGCGGCGGCATCCCCAAGGATTTTGAATCGAAATCGCTGGGGTCCGGCTTCATCATTACTGCTGACGGCTATATCCTGACCAACACGCATTTGGTGGATTCCGCCGAGGAAATTACGGTGAAGCTGACCGATAAGCGGGAATTCCGCGCCAAACTGATTGGGGCCGATCGAAGAACCGATATCGCCCTCCTCAAAATCGAAGCCACCGGTTTGCCCAAGGTGACGCAAGGCGATCCGAATAAACTCCAGGTTGGCGAATGGGTCGTAGCGATCGGCTCGCCCTTCGGCTTTGAAAATTCCGTCACCGCTGGTATTGTCAGCGCCAAGGGGCGCTCCCTGGCGCAGGAAAACTTCGTGCCCTTCATTCAGACGGACGTGGCAATCAACCCCGGCAATTCGGGAGGCCCATTGTTCAACATGAAAGGCGAAGTGGTGGGTGTTAATTCGCAAATTTACAGCCGTACCGGCGGATTCATGGGCCTCTCCTTTGCGATTCCCATTGATGTCGCCACGGATATTTCCAGCCAGTTGATCGCCAGCGGCAAGGTGAGCCGCGGCAGAATCGGCGTACTGATCCAGGAAGTCACCAAGGAACTCGCCGAATCCTTCGGATTGCAAAAACCCGTTGGCGCACTGGTGGCCTCGGTACAGAAGGATGGGCCCGCAGATAAAGCAGGCATCGAAGCAAGAGACGTCATCCTGAAATTTGACGGCAAAACCGTAAATGCTTCAGGCGATTTGCCACGCATCGTGGGCGCTACCAAACCTGGATCGAAGGTACCGGTGCAAGTGTGGCGGAACGGTGCCGCCAAGGAGATGACGGTGACGGTGGACGAAATGCCGCCGGACGAGAGACCGGTGGGCCGCGGCGGGAAACGGGGCAAGGCACCCGATACCAACCGTATCGGTCTGAGCCTGAGTGAACTGAGCGCCGAGCAGAAACAACAATTGGAAATAAACAATGGCTTGCTGGTGGAAGACATGCTACCCGGCATCGCCAGTCGTGCCGGTGTTCGCCCAGGCGACGTGATACTTAGCATTAATAATCAGGACGTCAAATCGGTCGATCAATTCAACCAGTTGCTCAACAAAACCGAGAAAGGGCGTTCTATCGCTTTATTGGTAAGGCGCGGCGATACCGCGACTTTCATCACCATGAAACTTAATGGAGGCGACAATAAATAAGACACCCGTCGCCGCATCTGCCCCCGGCTTGCCAACGGAGCCTTTCGCATTAACCGTTTACAGCCGGGAGCACTGCCATCTTTGTCATGACATGATTGCCGCCCTGCAGGAACTGCAGGCGCGGCTTTTCTTTCGGCTTGACGTAGTGGATGTGGATGGCG
>JALYOY010000227.1 GCA_030856655.1 Pseudomonadota bacterium
GGCCTGCGGTGAGACGGGCATGGGGCGCATGCTGGAAGCACATGAGCTCGCTGAAGCGGCGCGCGCTTTTTTTCGGCCCAAGCTGCTGCAGGGCAAGCGTTTACTCGTCACCGCCGGACCTACTTACGAGGCCATTGATGCAGTTCGTGGAATCACCAATTTAAGTTCTGGAAAAATGGGCTACGCAGTTGTCCGCGCGGCTCTCGAAGCAGGGGCGGAAGTCATTCTCATCTCTGGTCCCGTTTGCCTGGAAGCTCCTGCGGCAGCCAAGCTCGTCAACGTGGTGAGCGCACAGGATATGCTGGCGGCTGTGAAAAATGAGATTTCCGGTGTCGATATTTTTGTGAGTGTTGCAGCGGTAGCAGATTACCGTGCCATCAGAACCAGCAAACAGAAAACAAAAAAAGCCGGCAGTAACATAATGTTGGAATTTGTCCCCAATCCCGATATTCTGGAGTATGTAGCAAACTTGCCCGCCCCGCCTTTCTGCGTGGGTTTCGCCGCAGAGACTGAAAATTTGGAGAAGAACGCTGAAGCCAAGCGCCACAAGAAGAAATTACCCCTGCTCGCTGCCAATCTTGCCCAGGACGCCATCGGTTCCGATGAAAGCGCGTTAACTCTTTTTGACAACCAGGGCAAGTACCATCTATTGAAAGCACCGAAGATTGAGCAGGCGCGACATTTGATTGAACATATTGCAGCGCTGCACGAAAAACAAAATCACTGACAGTGATGATCAATATCGACATTAAAATTCTAGACCCCCGTCTAACAGATCAACTGCCGGCTTATGCGACTTCTGGCTCCGCAGGCCTTGATTTGCGCGCCTGCATTGACCACGTGATGACTATTGAACCTGGAGAAGCCAATCTCATCCCAACCGGCATCGCTATTCATCTTGCCGATCCGGGACTTGCCGCGATGGTGCTTCCGCGCTCCGGATTAGGTCACAAGCATGGTATTGTTTTAGGTAACCTGGTCGGACTTATCGATTCAGATTACCAGGGGCAGATATTCGTATCCTGCTGGAACCGTGGACATGTTCCCTTTCCGCTGAATCCTCTGGAACGTATCGCACAACTGGTGGTAGTGCCGGTGGTGCAAGTGGGCTTCAACGTAGTAAAAGACTTTGAGCAGAGCCATCGAGGCGCCAATGGCTTCGGCAGTACTGGCAAACACTGACTCCTAACCGAAAGTTGCGCCAATTTTTCGTTAATTTTAGCTCGACATGATGACCTGCAAACTTATCCTACCCAACTTGACTTTTACCTGCCTGGACAATCTGCTACTTTCCAGACTAAAGTTCAGATGTATTCTTGCAGTTTTTTCTGTTTTCCTTCAGTCGGAGCCGGTCAGTGCAGACATGCCGGTAAGCCAACTTAACATTTCCGGCCATTCCCTTTTCGCCGAAGTCGCGCACACCGAGTTTGCCCGTTCACAGGGACTGATGTTTCGGCAGTCGATGAAGAAAAATAACGGGATGCTGTTCGTTTTTCCCGAAACCGGGCGCCACAGTATGTGGATGATGAATACGGATATTCCGTTGAGCGTCGCCTTTTTAGATGAAAAAGGGGTGATTCTCAACATTGCAGATATGTCGCCCAACACTAGAACATCGCATAGTTCCGCTGGGGCGGCAAAATACGCGCTGGAAATGAATCTCGGCTGGTTTGTGGCGAGAAATATAAAAGCAGGCGAGCGGGTTATCGGGCTTGAAAAAGTACCGGCGGCAGAATAACATTGTATTTTATTTAGCTCCGCTTTACCGCATTCCCGGCAGCATTCCTTTCATACCCCGCATCATTTTTGCCATTCCACCCTTATTCATCATTTTCATCATTTTCTGCGTTTGCTCGAATTGCGCGAGCAAACGATTTACCTCTTGTACAGTGACACCTGCTCCCGTCGCAATACGACGTTTGCGAGATGCTTTCAGGATTTCCGGCTTGAGGCGTTCTTTCGGCGTCATGGCATTGATGATGCCTTCGGTGCGGCCCATGACCTTGTCGTCCATTTTTACATTCTGCACGGCCTGACTGAATTGTGCGGGCAGTTTGTCCATCATGGCGCTCATGCCGCCCATATTTCTCATTTGTTGAAACTGCATTTTGAAATCATTCAGATCGAAGTTTTTCCCTGATTTTATTTTTTTCGCCAGTTTTTCAGCTTCATCCTGATCCACGCCCCGCTGGGCTTCCTCAATCAATCCCAGCACATCTCCCATGCCGAGAATACGCGATGCCATCCGGTCGGGATGGAATGCTTCCAATCCAGTTAACTTTTCGGCTACGCCGGCAAATTTTATTGGCTTTCCAGTGACTTGGAGCACCGACAGCGCCGCGCCGCCACGGGCGTCACCGTCGAGCTTGGTGAGAATCACGCCGGTCAAAGGCAGTGCTTCAGCAAATGCTTTGGCGGTATTAACCGCGTCCTGTCCTTGCATTGCATCGACCACGAATAAGGTTTCGATAGGTTTCAGCAGCGTTTCCAGCTCTTTGATTTCCTCCATCATTGCTTCGTCGATAGCCAACCGTCCGGCGGTGTCAACAATCATCACATCATGGAAGTGCCTGCGGGCAAAGTCCAATGCAGCAATGGCGATTTCTTTCGGCCGCTGCCCTGTTTGGACTGGAAAGAAGTCTGCATCGGTTTGTTTGGCCAGTAGTTCCAGTTGTTGAATGGCGGCGGGACGATAGGTGTCGCAGGATACCAGTAGCACCTTTTTCTTTTTTTGTTCCATCAACCACTTGGCCAGCTTGCCACTGCTGGTCGTCTTGCCGGCACCCTGCAATCCAGCCATGAGAATGACCGCAGGCGGTACGGTAGCCAGGTTGATATCGGCCTTTTCTCCCCCCATTATGGCAATCAGTTCCTGGTGCACCACGCCGACCAACGCCTGCCCCGGTGAAAGACTGCCCATCACTTCCTTGCCAACAGCTTTTTCCTTAATGCGGGCGACAAATTCCTTAACCACCGGCAACGCCACGTCGGCCTCCAGCAACGCCATACGTACTTCGCGCAATGCTTCCTGTATATTAGTTTCGGTCAGTCGCGCTTCCCCCCGCAGAGTTTTCATGACACCGGAAAGCCGGCTGGTAAGATTGTCGAACATGCTAAATGCCCCTCAAGAAAAATTGGTGTAGACTAGCCGGAATTACGCTTTAATCTGCAATATCAATGTCCGGTATTCTAGCCTATCTTGTCGCCTGCCTGCTTTATGGACTGATCGGTTGGCATTTCTGGCGCACCAGATGGAATGCGCCCGCCCCATCCGCGAGCGATGCCATTATCTCCGCAGGATGGGAACGTTATGCCATTCTCGCACCCCTGGCGCTGCACGGCTATACGCTTTATCAATCTGTCTTCTCGGGCGCCGGATTAAATTTCGGGGTGGGCAGTGCCGTTTCTTCTATCGTTTGGCTCACCGCCATGATTTACTGGCTGTCCGGTTTCTTCTACCGTCTTGAAGGGTTGCAAACCCTCGTTGCGCCGGTGGCCGCAGTAGCAGTTCTGCTCCCGTTGGCATTTCCTTCGCTGCGGCCTCTAGCCAATACCGAATTACCTGCTTTCAAGGCGCATATCTCGATCGCCATGCTGGCTTACAGCCTGCTGACCATCGCCGCACTTCATGCGTTGCTGATGGCGGTGGTGGAGCGTCGCCTGCATCATCCGGCCATGCCTTCGGTACTGGGCAATCTGCCCCCGCTACTGGCAATGGAGAAGGTATTGTTTCGCGTCATCTGGGTAGGATTCATACTACTCACTCTGACGCTTATCAGCGGCATAGTTTTCTCGGAAGAAGTGTTCGGCCAACCGCTCAGATTCACTCACAAGACTTTATTCGGCATCATTTCGTGGGGCGTTTTTGCCGCTCTGCTAACGGGCAGGCAACTCTACGGCTGGCGCGGACGCATCGCCATCCGCTGGACGCTGGCGGGATTCATTATTCTGCTGCTGGCCTATCTCGGTAGTAAATTTGTGCTGGAAGTGATACTGCGGCGCTGAGTATCTTGTGAAGCGCGGTTGTGGGTACACGGCCTCCATTTTCAGCGAATTTTGATATAGCCGCCCCCATTCTGAATTCTTTCTATTTGCATAAAGGCGTTTCTCTTGGAAGACATGCCGTTGTATGTATTGCTGGTAGCGCTGGCTATTTTGTTGATCCTATCTGCATTTTTTTCCCTTTCCGAAACCAGCATGATGGCGATCAACCGTTACCGGTTGAAGCATCTCGCAAAAGAGGGACATCGCGGCGCTCGGCTGACTACCCAGCTGTTGTTAAGTACTGACCGGCTTTTAGGCGTGATTCTACTTGGCAATAATTTGCTCAACGCCGCCGCCGCGACGCTGGTAGCCGTTATTATTTCCAATTTTTTTGGGCAAAACGATTTAGCCTTGCTTATCGGAACGGTATGCGTGACCTTCGCTATTTTGG
>JALYOY010000092.1 GCA_030856655.1 Pseudomonadota bacterium
ATACCGGCCGTACTCTCTACATCCTTGATGAGCCGACCACCGGTCTTCATTTTCAGGATATCGATTTGCTGCTAAAGGTGCTGCATCGGCTACGCGACCACGGTAACACCGTGGTCGTTATCGAGCATAACCTGGATGTAATCAAAACTGCCGACTGGATCATCGACCTCGGCCCAGAGGGCGGTGAAGGCGGCGGGCGAATCATCGCTGAAGGCACGCCGGAAGAGATAATAGCGAACAAGAAAAGCTTTACCGGACATTATCTGAAAACCATACTCAGTTCGTTGCCGGGTTCGTGAGCGGCAATCGGGCAACGTGAATCCTTGTAAGCTCCTGCTCGATAGCTTCAATGCCGCAATCGCCGCAGCCGATCCGCTGCGTATCGTACCCCTGCATTTGCCAACCGAATTGCCTGAAGGCCGCACTTTGGTGGTCGGCGCGGGCAAAGCCGCTGCGGCAATGGCCTGGGCGGTGGAAAACCATTGGCATAGGAATGCGATACTGAACGGTGTTGTGGTGACTCGATACGGTCACGGCTTGCCACTTAAGAGAATCACGGTAGTCGAAGCCGGGCATCCGGTACCTGACGAACAGGGTGAACTGGCGTCACGGAAAATCCTGGCGGAAGTAGAAAAACTCGGCGCCAACGATTTGCTGTTATGCCTGATGAGCGGAGGCGGTTCAAGTCTGCTTTCGTTGCCGGTAGCAGGCGTATCGATAGATGATCTTCAAAAGATTACCAAAGAACTGCTCCGCTGCGGCGCGGCAATTCAGGAAATTAATACCGTCCGTAAACACCTTTCCGTGGTTCAAGGCGGAAGACTCGCAGCTTCATGCCGTGCACGGGTGCTGGCGTTGATAGTTTCCGATGTGACCGGAGATGACCCAACTCATATCGCATCCGGGCCATGCGCGCCCGACCCGACAACCTATTCGGATGCACTGGGAATACTCGAATACTATCGGATAAACGCGCCTGCTGTCGTGATAGAAGTATTGCAGGCGGGCGCACGGGGAAAGCACAATGAGACGCCCAAACCAGGCGACGCCATATTTGAGAACATAGAAAACCGCGTGATCGCTACCGCACATGATTCGCTGCTGGCGGCGGCGGAATTTTTCCGCCGTCAAGGAATTCCCGCTGCGATATTGGGTGACTCCATTACCGGCGAAGCGCGCGACGTCGCCAAGGTTTTCGCTGCGCTGGTAAAAGAGATCCATAAACATGGGCAGCCCTGGAAGCCGCCGGTGGCGCTTATCTCGGGTGGGGAGACGACAGTTGCCTTAAAAGCGGATGGACGCGGTGGACGCAATACGGAATTCCTGCTGTCGCTTGTCATTGAACTTAGCGGTTTACCAGGAGTCCACGCTCTCGCCTGCGATACCGATGGCATAGACGGCTCGGAAAACAACGCTGGTGCGATTGCCGCATCAGATTCATTGCACCGTGCAAAGAAACTGGGCATCGACGCCACAGCCTTGCTTGCCGGCAATAACTCTTATATTTTCTTTGAGCAGCTCGGCGATCTGATCATCACCGGTCCAACCCGCACGAATGTCAATGATTACCGGGTAATTCTAGTTTTTTAGGTCTACTATTATGATAAGGTTGAAACCGTTTTGCAGGCACGCTTGCGACTTGTCACGAAACCGCAATATTGCTTACATATCATTGCAATATCGAAGAGTATTTCACTGATAAAGGAAAAAGCTATGGCGGCAACAATACTGGTAGTGGAAGACGAGCCTGCAATTCAGGAATTAATTTCGTATAGTCTGCGGCAGGCCAGGCACGTCGTTTTTGGTGCAAGAAATGCGGAACAGGCCATGGAGATCGTGAATAACGCGCTGCCCGACCTCGTGTTGCTTGACTGGATGCTGCCGGGAATGAGCGGTGTCGAATTCGCTCGCATGTTAAGGCGTGTAACACGCACTAAAACCATTCCTATTATCATGCTTACCGCGCGCGCGGAAGAGAGCGACAAAGTGGCAGGACTGGAAATCGGGGCGGATGATTATATTACCAAGCCTTTTTCACCGCGTGAACTGCTCGCCCGGATTAAAGCGGTCCTACGACGCCGCTCGCCGGAAGCGGCTGATGATATCGTCGAAATTGGAGGGTTGCGGCTAGACTCTGCAACACATCGCGTGACTGCGAATGATAATGAAGTGGTGCTCGGACCGACCGAGTTCCGTTTGCTGCATTTCCTTATGACTCACTCCGAACGAGTGCATACACGCTCGCAGCTGCTGGACCAGGTATGGGGAGATCACGTATTTGTCGAAGATCGTACCGTGGATGTTCATATTCGCAGATTGCGCAAAGCATTAGAGCCTGTCAGCAAGGATGAGCTCGTGCAAACTGTGAGAGGCTCTGGCTACCGTTTGTCCGCAGCGCAGACGGTGGGGATGGGATAATCTGAATGCGACGCTAACCGCTATTAGCTCATTTTTTCAGCGCGACTCCATGACCCATCGTGGCTTTTGCCCCACTTGAACTTTACCTTTTTTGGGAGTTTGCTACCGGCGGATTCTCAGGCAACACGGAAATAATGATCCAACTTTACGCTGCGAAATAGCTCTTTCACGTGTCCGGTTTCTGGGAGCGCTTCCTCACCTTTCTTCTAATTGCGGCCGTTACCGGTATACTTCTGGCAACGCTAGGCGCTGTCACGACGTTAGCATTTTATAGCGTCGTACTGCTGCTGCTGGTCATTCATCATCGGCGTCAGCTGACGATACTGGACAGGTGGCTCCAGGCCGAAGAATCTTCATCCGTTGCGTTGCCGGATAGTTCCGGAAAATGGGGAGACGTATTTGCACGCTTGATGCGCCTCATGCGTGATCAGCGCAAGAGCCAGCGGCTAATCAGTTCCGCCCTGGAACGTCTGCAGCGCGCCACTTCGGCTATGCCGGAAGGCGTGATAATAATGGATGAGATAGACCGTATCGAATGGTGCAATCCTGTAGCCGAGAAACATCTCGGCATAGACGCCAATCTCGATGCTGGTCAGCATATCAGCCATCTGGTGCGTCAGACTCAGTTCGCCGAATACCTGGCCGCCCGCAACTACAGCGAGCCTCTGGTAATTAAGCAGCCCCGGCATCAGGGAGTGATTCTTTCGCTACAGCTCGTGCCTTATGGCGACAAGCAGAAGCTGCTGATCAGCCGCGATGTTACCCGCCTTGAAAGAGTGCAAACCATGCGTCGGGATTTTGTTGCCAATGTCTCGCATGAGTTGCGCACGCCATTGACGGTGATTGGTGGATTTCTTGAAACACTATCGGAAGGAAACTCATCGGATCCAGAGACAAGCAAATGGGTGCTAACCCTAATGACCGATCAGACCAGGCGCATGCATCGGCTGGTAGAAGATTTGTTGACGCTGTCACGGCTGGAAGATACGGAAAACCTGGCACGCGAGGAAAATATCAATATTCCCGAAATGCTGCGGGAGTTATATCATGAAGCACAATCTCTGAGCGCACGACGCCACCGTATCACGCTCAATCTCGATGCAGATGCGAGGCTACTGGGAAGCATGGACGAGTTGCGTAGCGCTTTCAGCAATCTCGTCAGCAACGCTATTCGCTACACCCCCGATGGTGGCAAAATCTCTTTGACCTGGTCAATTAGTGACGGGCAAGGCCTATTCTCTGTAACGGATAGCGGCATTGGCATTGAGCCAGAGCATATCCCACGCCTGACGGAACGTTTCTATCGGGCGGATCGTGGCCGCTCGCGTGAAACCGGCGGTACCGGCCTGGGGCTTGCCATCGTCAAGCATGTGCTGAATTGCCACCAGGCAACGCTGGAGATTGCCAGCGAACCGGGCAAAGGCAGCTGTTTCAGTGCACGGTTCCCCGCGACGCGGCTGATAGCGCAGATAAATGACCCGGTAAATGGCGAGCGTGTTCCTTTTGTCGACATGGATAATAAAGATGGCTGATAGAATATGAGTGCTCGCACGTACCGGTAAGAAGGTCAGTCTCGAGAATGTTCACCAATTCGTACTTTTGGAATGCCTTTTAACTTTATGTCCAAGCCATCTCTCGATCTCACCGAAAGAACAGTCAGCAGCCGAAATGTATTCGACGGTGATCTTCTGCATGTGCATCAGGATCACGCTCGCCTGCCTGATGGGAAAGTGAAAATACGAGAATACATCACTCATCCAGGCGCGGTCGTTATTATCCCGCTACTGGACAATGGTGAGCTGGTGCTGGAGCGCCAGCATCGCTATCCGCTACACCGGGATTTTTATGAATTGCCTGCTGGGAAAATTGATGCCAATGAGGATCCGCTGCGATGCGCGCAGCGGGAATTGCTGGAAGAAACCGGTTATACGGCGAAAAGCTGGCGTTATATCACCACCTTGCACCCCTGTATTGGTTATTCCGACGAGAAGCTGATCTACTACCTTGCTAAGGAGCTTGCCTTCCAGGGTGCGAGCCTCGATGACGGCGAACACCTGGAGGTCTTCACTCTAACACTGTCAACAGCATTGGAATGGATAAAAACGGGAAAAATCACGGACAACAAAACTGTTTCCGGCCTGTTCTGGGCAGAGAAAGTGTTGGGCGGCAAATGGTAGCGGCGAACAGTAGATAACG
>JALYOY010000113.1 GCA_030856655.1 Pseudomonadota bacterium
GATGTACACGACGTGGGAGAATACAAGCGGGATGGAGAATGGCGCCCTTTGCAACCGGGAATGATCCTGACAGTGGAACCGGGATGCTACATCCGCCCGGCGGACAATGTGCCCAAGCATTTCTGGAATATCGGTGTGCGTATCGAGGATGATGTATTGGTAACAGGGACCGGTCATGAAGTATTGACTTCGGCTGCGCCCAAGACCGTGGCGAAGATCGAGGAATTGATGCGAGACCGGACAGATTTAGGATAATGGACGAGAAGGGAAAAATAATCATAAGACGCATATCCCGAAATAGGGAAACCGGTATTCCGGAAGAAGAGTTTGTACGTGTCTCTTCCGCTGGCCGCTGGTTCGTCTACCTTGCCTTCGTCCCTTTAGTTATCGTTATGGCGGTTTTAGGCATTTTCTTCTTTACCGCTTTTTTTGCTTTATTCGCTATTGCCGCCATCGGTTTTGCTTTTCGGTTGTGGTGGCTGCGCCGTAAGTTACGCCAATCCACGGAAGCGGAGGAGGTAGAATATGCCGTTATCGAGGATGCCGAAATTGTTGATGAAAAAACTGACAAGCCAGATGACAAATAACGACAAAAGCGCCAAATGAGCGCATGAGGCGCCCCGCAAAAAAATTCTGTTCTAAAGCCATGACTAAGGCATGAGTATAGATCATTACGATTACGACGTTATCATCGTCGGTGGCGGCCCCGTAGGCATGGGGCTGGCACTGGCGTTGCGTGACAGTGGCGCATCCACCCTGCTGCTGGAAGCGCGTGGGTTGCCCGAGAAAACGGAAGATCCTCGTCCATTAGCGTTGTCTCACGGCAGTCGGATCATCCTGGAGCGTTTGGGAGTCTGGAAAGCCTTACCGGAAGTCACGCCCATTACGACAATTCATATCTCAAATCGTGGTGGCTTCGGACGAACCGTTCTGAACGCTGCCGACATTGGCGTACCGGCTTTGGGTTACGTCATGAATCACCATGATGTGTTTCGGTCCATGCATGAGGCACTGCAACATTGCGGCGTCGACTACATGGTCGGGGCCCAGGTAACGCGATTGGAAACCAGCGCCCGGATGGGGCAGATTGAATTTCAGCATGGCGAGGTAACAAAAAAAGCCACGGCAAAGCTACTGGTATTGGCGGATGGCGGCCGTCTCACCGCGCAAATCGAGGGCATCACCCAACACACGCATGACTATCAACAATGGGCAGTGGTTGCGCGTATCAAAAGTAAGTACTCCCCGAGCATGGCGTTGGCGGCATTGGAGAAGCCATCCGTAATGAATGACGATGTTGTGCGACGTTCATCGGAAACATTTGGAACTGCCGGCAGGAGGGGCAAGCGCCCCCAGCGTAGCGTAGCCTATGAGCGCTTCACCCCGGACGGCCCGGTTGCGTTATTGCCTTCGGGCGAATACTTTGCCTTGGTGTGGACCGTTTCTCCTTCAGCAGCGCAGGAAATTCTTACTTTGGATGACGCAGCCTTTCTTGTCCGGTTACATGATCACTTCGGCGACCGTGTCGGTGAATTCGTAGAAGCCGGTAAACGTTCCGGCTTTCCCCTTGCTCTAAAATACGTCACTCCCATTACCGCTTGCCGCGTTGCATTAATCGGCAATGCGGCGCAAACTTTACACCCTGTAGCGGGGCAAGGGTTCAATCTGGGGCTGCGTGATGCCTGGGAGCTGGCAGAGGAAATCATTGCCTCACCGGCTGACATAGGTATTCCTGCAATGCTTGCGAGGTATCGCCGCAAGCGCCGGGTGGACAGTGGGGTAGGACGCGTATTCACCGACTCGCTGGTGAAGCTTTTTTCCAACGACCATCCTATATTGGGGAGCATGCGCGGCATCGGATTAAGCGCGCTGGATTGCCTGCCGCAGGCCCGACGTTTTGTCGCGCGCCGCATGATGTTCGGGGCAAGAGTTTGATCGGTAAAATACTGTTTGAAGCGAATCGGAGAACTTCAAATGCAAATCAAGCGAGCTTTCTTGTTTATTCCCTCCCTCCGCGATATGCGTTACAGTAAATATACTTTGTTGTCACCTGTAAAACCTTACATCTATCCTTTGCCATGGCATAAAGATACGCTATCGCGCATGCCTCTAAAGGTACTGGCGCCACGAATTTCAATAGCCTGATAAAATTGCACCTGTTCTTGTTTTTCACCCAGATGCGCTAGCCCCGCTATTCAAAGCAGAATCATGCAAATCGGTCCTCATATTCTCAAAAACAACCTTATCGTGGCACCAATGGCCGGAGTAACCGACCGTCCTTTCCGCCAGTTGTGCAAGAGCATGGGCGCGGGCATGGCGGTATCGGAAATGGTCTCAAGTAATTCTCTGTTGTGGGGCTCTGAAAAGACCCGGCGCCGCGCCAATCACGAAGGGGAAGTCGATCCAATTTCGGTACAAATCGCGGGCGCCGATCCGGCGATGATGGCTGAAGCTGCTCGCTATAATGTTGCGCAAGGGGCGCAGATCATAGATATCAATATGGGGTGCCCGGCCAAGAAAATCTGCAACGTGATGGCGGGCTCTGCGTTGTTGCAGGATCAAACGCTTGTGGGAAAAATACTTGATGCGGTGGTAGGCGCGGTAAGCGTACCCGTCACCCTAAAAATTCGCACCGGTTGGGATACGCAGCACAAAAATGCGCTCGCCGTAGCGCATATTGCCGAGAGCGCAGGGATACAGGCATTAGCCATACATGGGCGGACTCGCGCTTGCGCTTATACGGGTCATGCTGAATATGACACCATCGCCGAGATAAAGGCTGCGGTAAAAATTCCAATTATCGCTAACGGTGATATCACCACCCCTGAAAAAGTAAGGCAAGTACTCGGCTATACCGGGGCCGATGCCGTCATGATCGGCCGCGCCGCGCAGGGGCGGCCATGGATTTTTCGCGAGATTAGCCACTATCTGGCTACCGGCAATCATCTCCCGCTACCGGAAGTCACCGAGATTCACCGTGTGCTCATCAAGCATTTGCATGAACTATATGACTTCTATGGTGAATATTCCGGGGCGCGTATTGCCCGCAAGCACATCTCATGGTACACCAAAGGGCTGGTTGGCTCTGCCGTGTTCCGGCATGCAATGAATCAGTTGCAAACCACTGACCAGCAGTTGTCGGCGGTTAACGAATTTTTCAGTGAGCTTGCCGGCTATGGCCGGCGCTTGACTTACGTTGAGCCTGAGGAGTTGGTCGCATGAGCATAATTAACGAGAACGAAATCGCCCGTTGCGTACGCAAAGCCGTAGACTGTTATTTTAACGATCTGGACGGTGAAAAGCCCCATCCGATTTATGATATGGTGATACGCAGCGTGGAAAAGCCGCTGATTGAGCTGGTGATGGAGCGCGCCAAGGGTAACCAAACACGCGCCGCCGAGTTGCTTGGCATTAACCGCAATACGCTTCGTAACAAAATGAAGCAATATCACATTAAATAGCGTAACCCGCGCAAGTAGCCCCAAGGTTCCCAAGCAGCCGCTAGTCCTGTAAAGAGGGCAAGAGACGAATGGCGAAGGGACAGCGTGAACGACACTTCGGGCTATACATACAATTCCAATAAATGACCATTAAGCAAGCCCTGATCAGCGTTTCCGACAAGACTAGCATTGTCGAATTTGCGTACGAGCTGCACCGCCTTGGGATATCCATTCTCTCGACCGGCGGTACCGCCAAATTGCTGAAAGGTGCTGGCCTGACTGTTACCGAAGTGGGCGACTACACCGGTTTCCCCGAAATGCTCGATGGACGCGTCAAAACGCTGCATCCAAAAATTCATGCAGGTATTCTGGCTCGGAAGGATTCGCCTGAGCACATAGCGGCCATGCAAAAGGCTGGGATTCCTCATATCGAACTGGTGGTGGTGAATCTTTATCCCTTCAGCCAAACCGTGGCCCACTCTGGCTGCAGCCTGGAAGAGGCCGTCGAAAACATCGACATCGGTGGGCCGGCCATGGTCCGGGCTGCGGCAAAGAATTATGAAAGTGTAACCGTAGTTACCGACCCGGAAGATTACATTCCGCTATTGGCGGAAATGAAATCGGCTGGCGGCGCGATCGGGCAAGAGTTCCGTTTCCAGCTCGCCTGCAAGGCCTTCTTGCATACCGCCGCTTACGATAGCGCCATCAGCAATTATCTTACCTCGTTCGGCCCGGACGGGCAGCGCGGAGAGCGCCAGGCTTTTCCAGAGCGCATCAATTTTAATTTCAGCATTGCCCAGTATTTGCGTTACGGCGAAAACCCCCATCAGCAAGCGGCTTTCTATCGCGAGCTTGCACCTGCGCCCGGCAGCCTTGCCAGCTTTACCCAACTACAGGGCAAGGAGCTATCGTACAACAACATTGCCGATGCGGACGCTGCCTGGGAATGTGTCAAAACCTTTGATTTGCCCGCATGTGTGATCGTCAAGCATGCCAACCCCTGCGGCGTGGCCGTATCCGATAGGCTCCTCACCGCGTACAAGCTGGCGTTTGGCACTGATCCAACTTCTGCTTTTGGCGGCATCATCGCCTTCAATCGTATGCTCGATGGCGCGGCGGCAGAGGCGGTGATAAAACAATTTGTCGAGGTGGTCATTGCGCCCGAGTTTACGGACGAAGCAAAACAGATTTTCGCCCGGAAAACTAACGTGCGTCTGCTGACCTTATGGTTTCAGACAGGGGGGAATGTTTTTGACTTCAAGCGCATCGGTGGCGGACTGCTGGTGCAAACCCCGGACAATCTTAACGTCACTGCCGCGCAACTGAGAGTGGTGACCAAGGTACAGCCGACGCCACAACAATTACAGGATTTGCTATTTGCCTGGCGCGTAGCGAAATTCGTTAAGTCGAACGCTATTGTATATTGCGCAAATGGCCAGACGCTAGGCGTCGGTGCGGGACAGATGAGCCGGGTGGATAGCGCCCGCATTGCTTCGATCAAGGCGCGGAATGCAGAGCTTACCCTTATCGGTTCGGTAGTTGCCTCTGATGCGTTTTTTCCGTTTCGCGACGGGCTGGATATAGTCGTGCAGGCTGGGGCGAAGGCAGTCATTCAGCCCGGTGGCAGCGTGCGCGACGAAGAAGTTATTGCCGCTGCGGATGAGCAGGGGATAGCGATGGTCTTGACGGGTGTACGGCATTTCAGACATTGAATGCTGCCAAAGACTGCCTTCCCAGAATATGCTAATCGCGATTTTATTCGTGTCTCTGTGAGAACAAATTCCTGATATGAAATTACTTGTAATCGGTAGCGGTGGTAGAGAACACGCTTTGGCGTGGAAATTTCTACAGTCCTCGCGGGCCATGCGTCCCATTAAAGTATTTGTTGCCCCGGGCAACGCCGGCACGGCGCTAGAAGACGGCCTTGAGAATCTTGCCATTACAGAGATTCCGGAACTGGTGGAATTTGCCAGAAAGGAGTCCATTGCCTTCACAATCGTTGGGCCGGAAGCACCTTTGGCGGAGGGAATCGTAGATGCTTTCCGGGCGGAGGGTCAGAAAATTTTCGGCCCCGCCAAGCAAGCGGCGCAATTGGAATCGTCCAAGGATTTTTCCAAGGCATTCATGATGCGTCATGGCATCCCCACCGCCGCGTATGCCACCTTCAGTTCCCCTGCTGAAGCCCATCATTACCTGGACCAGAAGGGTGCGCCTATTGTCATCAAGGCTGACGGGCTGGCTGGAGGCAAAGGTGTCATAGTCGCGATGACGGTGGAAGAGGCCCATGTCGCAGTGGATGCGATGCTGGTAGAAAACCAGTTGGGCACTGCTGGCGGGCGGGTCGTTATCGAAGAATTTCTGGAAGGCGAGGAAGCAAGCTTCATCGTTATGGCCGATGGCCGTAATGTCTTGCCCCTTGCCACCAGCCAGGACCATAAGCGCCTAAAAGATGGCGACCAGGGCCCGAACACCGGTGGCATGGGCGCATATTCTCCCGCACCGGTAATTACGCCAGCTCTGCACGCCAGGATAATGCGCGAAGTCATCCAGGCGACGATGAACGGTATGGAAAAAGAAGGCGAATGCTATACCGGCTTTCTCTATGTCGGACTGATGGTAGCCCCAGGTGGCAGTATTAAGGTGCTGGAATTTAATTGCCGCATGGGTGACCCTGAAACCGAGGTCATCATGTTGCGTCTGAAAAGCGATCTGATAACACTGATGGAGCATGCGCTGAGCGGAACGCTCGACAAGGCGGAGGCCGAGTGGGATCGCCGTACTGGGTTGGGCGTGGTAATGGCGGCTCATGGTTATCCAGATTCACCGCGCAAGGGCGACGTGATAACCGGTTTGCCGAAACTCATGCCCAAAGAAATATCCGAAAAGGATTCTTACGTATTCCATGCGGGCACAGCCGTGAATAAGGAAAACCGCAAGGAAATCGTAACCGCGGGAGGTCGTGTGCTATGCGTGACCGCGTTGGCGGACGGCGTCAAGTTAGCCCAGCGCCGGGCCTACGAAATCGCAGACCAAATTCACTTCGATGGCTGCCAGATGCGACACGACATCGGGCATTGGGCAATCAATAAACACCGAAAATAGCTTTATGGACAGTCCCGCTCGGGGGCCGCCTATAAGCCGGATCAGTATCGGGAGCTCGCATGAGCGCAGCACAACAAGTTAAAGAATTTTTCACCGGGCTTCAGAAACGCATTATCGGGCGTCTGGAAGAGGTGGACGGCAAACGTTTTCGCCGCGATAAATGGGAACGCCCGGAAGGCGGCGGTGGGTTGAGCTGCGTGATGGAAGAGGGCGATGTGCTCGAGCGCGGCGGGGTGAATTACTCCCACGTATTCGGTGGCGGGTTGCCTGCCTCGGCCACCGCCGCCCGGCCTGAGTTATCGGGCCGCTCATTCGAGGCAATGGGCGTGTCGCTTGTCATGCACCCCCGCAACCCATATGCGCCTACGGTGCATTTGAACGTGCGTTTTCTAGAAGCACATAAGGCAGGTGCCGAGCCGGTATGGTGGTTTGGTGGCGGGATGGATTTGACTCCCTACTACGGATTTGAAGAGGACGCCATCCACTTCCACCAAACCTGTAAAAATGCATTGCAACCGTTCGGTGCCGACTACCACCCGCGCTTCAAGAAATGGTGTGACGAGTATTTTTACTTGAAACACCGCAAGGAGCCGCGCGGTATCGGAGGTATTTTCTTTGATGATTTAAGTAAACCCGACTTTGACGCCTCTTTCAATCTGACCAAAAGCGTCGGCGATCATTTTCTGCACGCCTATATTCCGCTCCTGGAGCGGCGTATTCATACGCTTTATGG
>JALYOY010000121.1 GCA_030856655.1 Pseudomonadota bacterium
AGCCATATCCGCGCCAGCCCAGGCATCAGTTTGTCGGGCGGCGAGCGCCGCCGCGTGGAAATTGCCAGGGCGCTTGCGACTCAGCCACGCTTCATTCTGCTTGACGAACCGTTCGCGGGAGTGGATCCCATTGCTGTGCTGGATATTCAAAAAATTATTCAGTTTCTTAAAGAACGCGACATTGGTGTCCTCATCACAGATCATAACGTCAGGGAAACGCTGGGTATTTGCGACCGCGCCTACATCATCAGCGATGGCACTGTGCTGGCTAGCGGTAAGCCTGATGAAATCATCTATAATGAAAGTGTAAGAAAAGTATATCTGGGAGAACATTTTCGACTGTGAAAATAGATTCTATCTGCACGAATCTGTGTTTCTGTTGTTTTTCCGAATTATGAAGCCTACTCTCCAGTTTAAGCTGTCGCAGCACCTGACGCTTACCCCGCAACTACAACAATCCATACGATTGTTGCAGCTTTCGACGGTCGAACTGAACCAGGAAATAGAGCGCATAGTGCAGGAAAATCCCCTCCTGGAACTGGATGACAGCGTCGGCCGTGATGGCGCTGAATATCGAACTACGCTACTCGATAGCCCGACAGAGCTGCTATCTGCGGATTTGCTGGGAACACCGGTTGAAACCCCAGCGGAGATATCTGCCGCCGAGGCTGATCCTGGCACAAAAAGCCTGGCTGATGAATCAGATTGGTTTGAAGACGACGGAGCTTTTCGCAATACGCGGGATGATGATGACGAGCGTGATTTCCCGCAACAGGCGGCGGACCCTCCCAGCTTACGCGAGCATCTCTATTCGCAAGTCAGCCTTAGCCAAATCCCCGAGCGTGATGGAAAAATCGTTGGTTTACTAATCGACAGCCTGAATGATGATGGCTATCTTGCTCAGGATCTGGAAGAACTCGTTAGCTTGTTGCCTCCCGAATTGGGAATCGGTATCGACGATCTGCTCATCGCTCTCCAGTACTTGCAACAACTGGACCCGCCCGGGGTGGGCGCGCGTGACTTGCAGGAATGTCTAGTCATGCAATTGCATGCGCTGCCGGAAAATACACCTTATCGAGATCAAGCCGTGCTCCTGGTGAGCAATCATCTCGACAGTCTGGCATCGCGGGATTTTTGCACAATCAAGAAACTGCTGCCTTGCGATGACGCATGCCTGCGTTCCATCCAGCACATGATCATTCGCTTGAACCCAAGACCAGGCACGGCATTCAATTCCGCGGTAGCTCGCTACATTATCCCTGATGTAATTGTTACAAAGGTCAATGGTTCGTGGATAGCCAATCTTAATCCGGAGGCAATGCCGCGCCTCAAGATCAACCGCCTGTATGCTGATATTCTGAAATCTTCTCATGATGAGTCTGCACGGAGACTTGGCAGCCAATTAAATGAAGCCAAATGGCTCATCAAGAATGTACATCAGCGTTTTGGCACCATCCTGAAGGTGTCCGCGGCCGTCGTCGAGCGTCAGCGACAGTTTTTTGAGCACGGCGCAGTCGCTATGCGTCCGTTGATACTACGGGAAATTGCGGAGGCTCTCGATCTACATGAGTCCACAATTTCGCGTGTAACTACACAAAAATTTATGCGGACGCCCCGTGGTATATTCGAATTAAAGTATTTTTTTAGCAGTCATGTGGCTACCGATGCCGGTGGCGCCTGCTCCGCTACCGCAATTCGTGCTCTGATCAAACAAATAGTAAATGCTGAAAATGCAAAAAAGCCGCTCAGCGACGGTCGTATTTCAGAAATTCTGGGCCAGCAGGGCATCGTGGTGGCTCGCCGTACTGTTGCAAAGTATCGGGAGGCCGTTCAAATTCCTCCCGTTAATCTTCGTAAATCGTTTTAAACCAAGCTTAGGAGGCACGATGAATCTCAATCTCACCGGTCACCACGTGGAAATTACCCCCGCCCTGCGTGATTATGTCACCTCGAAGATAAACAGGATTACCCGCCATTTCGAGCAGGTTATTGACGTCGGTGTGATTCTGTCAGTGGAAAAACTCAGGCAGAAAGCTGAGGCCAACGTGCACGTGAGAGGCAAAGATATTTTTGTCGAGGCCGACAGTACGGATATGTATGCTTCTATAGACAGCCTGGTGGATAAACTCGATCGACAGATACTCAGGCACAAGGAAAAGAATGCAGCCCGCCGCAATAACGGCGCGTTGAAGAATCAGGAAATGAAGCAATCGGAGTAGCCGGAGGA
>JALYOY010000233.1 GCA_030856655.1 Pseudomonadota bacterium
GGCTTTTTGCTGTCATCCCGCAACCCGCCGGTTTTATAGGGTGGCAACTCCCCCCCCCCGAGCATGCGATGCTAAGGGTTTCTTTTAGCATAAATCCAGGGTTTCCCCAATATACGGGTGGTGTTGACTGAGTTAGGATGACGCTACTTTCATTCTATTTGGATTCACAACTATCATGAAAACAAATCTGGGAAAATTTTTTGCGGCGTTATCGATGGCGAGCTTGCTGGCCTCGTTGGGTACTTCCGCGACCGCGGCTCAGCCTGTCGATACCCCTGAGATCCGTGCGGCCGCTCAAAATGCCACAACCCGTAGCGATCACGAGGCCGTGGCGAAATATTATGACGATGCAGCTAAGCAGATGCAGGCAAAGGTAAAGGAGCAAAAGGAACTGCTGGAGCAGTATGAGAATAAAGCCTATCTCTATGGCAGGCAGGCACAAGACCTGCAATCGCATACTCATGCGTTAGTACGCGAATACGGGCAGACCCGCCCGGGCAAACATTCAAGAGGCCGCCTTGCACCGGCAAATGGCCTCGAAACTCGGAGAAAGTCATGCTGCGTCCGGCACTCAAATGAGTGGCACCGTGAGTGGACTATAGTAGATCCTCAGTCAAGACAATATTAAGCTCAGTTTAAGAGGTAACCGATCAGCGGCATGAACCGCCCCGGGTTTTGAGGAGGCTCCAACATCTGAGAGAATGGAGCCATGAACAAATCAAACAAGTTTTCCCCCGAAGTACGCGAACGTGCGGTGCGCATGGTGCTCGAGCATCGTGGCGAGTACCCATCCCTGTGGGCAGCCATTGAATCGATTGCGCCCAAGATTGGATGTGTTCCCCAGACCTTGCATGATTGGGTGCGTAGACACGAGATCGACACAGGCATGCGCGATGGCGTGACCCGCGCCGAGCGCGACCGGATAAAAGCGCTGGAGCGCGAAGTGCGGGAACTGCGCAAAGCCAACGAGATATTGAAACTGGCCAGCGCTTTTTTTGCCCAGGCGGAGCTCGACCGCCGATTCAAGTCCTGAGGCAGTTTATCGACCGGCATCGGGATACCCGTGGGGTTGAGCCGATCTGCAAAGTATTGCAGATTGCCCCGTCCGGCTACCGGCGCCACGCTGCGCAACAAAGGGATCCTGCATTGCGCAGCGCACGTGTCAGGCGTGATGATAGGCTGATGCCAGAAATCAAACGCGTTTGGCAAACCCATATGCAAGTCTACGGCGCTGACAAAGTCTGGCGACAACTGAACCGGGAAGGTCATCCTGTGGCGCGCTGCACGGTCGAGCGGCTCATGAAACGCCAGGGCCTGCAAGGCGTGCGGCGTGGCAAGATTGTGCGCACCACGATTGCCGACACATCGGCCCCATGCCCGCTGGACAAGGTCAATCGCCAGTTCAAGGCCGATCGCCCAAACCAGCTGTGGGTTTCGGACTTCACGTATGTATCAACGTGGCAGGGTTGGCTGTATGTGGCCTTTGTCATTGATGTGTTTGCCAGACGCATCGTGGGCTGGCGCGTGAGCAGCTCCATGTGCACGGACTTCGTGCTCGATGCGCTCGAACAAGCGCTCCATGCTCGCCAGCCTGGAAAATCAGAGAGCCTGGTGCATCATAGCGATCGGGGCTCCCAGTACATCTCCATTCGCTATACGGAACGCCTTGCCCAAGCCGGGATTGAGCCTTCCGTAGGCAGTCGAGGAGACAGTTACGACAATGCCCTGGCTGAAACCATCAACGGCCTGTACAAAGCCGAACTGATCCATCGATGTGCGCCTTGGAAGACGAAGGCTGCGGTGGAACTGGCCACCCTGGAATGGGTATCCTGGTTCAATCACCACCGGTTACTTGAACCCATCGGTTATATTCCGCCAGTCGAAGCGGAAGCAAGCTATTATCAACAACTGGCCCAAAAGGCCATGGTGGACGTTTAACTTAAACCAATCAGCCTCCATGAAACCCGGGGCGGTTCAGCATAGCTATCTTTGCATAGCTGAACTTACTAAAGATGAATGTAGCCCAACATCGTCATAGGCATGCGAGTAGACCCATGCTTGTGCTTGCCCATTTAGCGCAAGAACATAAATCCACCAGCCGACATCCGTCACATTGATGACTCGTTATCAAGCCATCAATTGATCGGGTTAGCGGTACCGCACTTTCAGCGCTCCTGAATACGTAAACAGCCGCCCGCGTGCCATTGGCAAGCGGCGATCTCCCTGTGATTCACGAGTCGTGGCTGCATCAGAAAAACGCGGTGCCATGATGCTTGGCGCGGCGGCTCAAACACCTGGAGCTCTCGATATCCGTGTAATGTATAATGCTAGGAGTTGTGTGGAGGCCATGCACATAGAGTACCCTGTAAGCATAGTACGATGATTCATAATTTGATTTGAATACGCTCTGGGCCAAACTCTCAGCCGGAGAAAAGTACATGGATCCTTGAATGGCCAGTTCACCACCGAATGCACCAATCTTTAACGCGACAATGCGAAAGTTTGGGGCACCACAAACAATAATTCATCAATATCAATACTGGAGCGTCATGCTCCGCCCAGTTCAGTTAACGCTTGGTTCTCTGGTTCTGGCCGCTCATGAGTCCGCTCACGAATTCTCTAAACTTAGCCAAGCGAGCTTTACCGAACTTCACAAAATAACAGTACAGCTGGAACCTGCTTTAGCAAAAGCATTTAATTACGATAAGCTTAATTATCTGATGCTAATGATGGTTGACCCAGACGTGCACTTCCATATTATCCCGCGTTACGCAAAGGCAAGGTATTTTAATGGCCAGGAGTTTAGCGATTTCGGTTGGCCTGGAGCGCCTAACCTCCATCGGCCAAATGAAACCAATGCTAAAACTAACCGGCATATCATCGATTACATTTTGCCCTGCTGGACCTAAGCATCTCCACCGTGATGCGGGAGAATGGCAGAAAGATCGAGAAAACGAACGTTTCAGGCGAACCGGGTTTATATGGCGTGGAACGTACGAGTCTATTGCAATACGGTTTGCTGGATTAGCAAATTTCCAGACGGTTAAGTTAGCCTTTTACAGCATTCTGCTATGTGAATACACGCGAGCACCATAAGCCCGGCTCTATAACATTGCAAGAATGCGTCATAATCCTCTGCTACTCGAAGCCCATTAACAACCAGCTATTATTTATAAGATAAGCCAACGATGATACAACTTGTTCTGTTGCGACATGGAGAGAGTATTTCGAACCGGGACGGGTATTTTACCGGCTGGAACGATGT
>JALYOY010000235.1 GCA_030856655.1 Pseudomonadota bacterium
GCGGAAGACCGGATGGGCTTGACGGAAAGCAATGAGGCGTTTGGTGAATTCGTGTAAATTCTGATCAATGTTGGCCCAGTCAATCCAGGAGATTTCGTTGTGCTGGCAGTAGGCATTGTTATTACCCTGCTGGGTGCGGCTGAATTCATCCCCCGCGAGCAGCATGGGCACGCCCTGTGACAACATCAACGTAACCAGAAAATTGCGCTGCTGCCGTGCGCGAAGGGCGAGTACTTCGGCATTGTTGGTGGAGCCCTCGACACCGCAATTCCAGGAACGGTTGTCGTTGCTGCCGTCGCGGTTGTCTTCGCCGTTGGCCAGATTGTGTTTGTCGTTGTAAGACACCAGATCGCGCAGCGTGAAGCCGTCGTGTGCAGAGACAAAATTGATGCTGCCGAAAGGACTGCGCGAGTTGTCGGCGTAGAGATCCGGGCTCCCGGTGAAGCGGTGGGCGAACTCGTTTAGCGTCTCTCCTTGGCCGCGCCAGAAGTCGCGCAGGCAATCGCGATACTTGCCGTTCCACTCGGACCAGCCCGAGGGGAAATTGCCGACTTGGTAGCCCCCTTCGCCCAAGTCCCAAGGTTCGGCAATCAGCTTGACCTGGCTGATGACCGGATCCTGCTGAATGATGTTGAAGAAGGCCGACAACATTTGCACTTCGTGAAGTTCGCGCGCCAGGGCGGCGGCCAGATCGAAACGGAAGCCGTCCACATGCATTTCGAGCACCCAGTAACGCAGCGAATCCATGATCAGTTGCAGCACGTGGGGTTGCCGCATATTAAAGCAGTTGCCGACGCCGCTGTAATCCATGTATTGGCGGCAATCATCCTTTGCCAACTGGTAATAATAGGCATTGTCGATACCCTTGAAGCATAGCACCGGCCCTAGTTGGTTGCCCTCTGCGGTGTGGTTATAGACCACATCGAGGATGACTTCGATGCCAGCCTGGTGCAGGGCCTTAACCATCTGCTTGAACTCGGCGCTGGCGGCGCCCGGGTGTTTGTCGGCCGCGTAGTCCCCTCCAGGCGCTAGGTAGGAAATGGAGTTGTAACCCCAGTAATTGCGCAACCCCCGGTCGACAAGGTGCTTGTCGTGCACGAAATAGTGCACCGGCATCAACTCGACAGCAGTAATGCCGAGCTGCTTTAGATACCTAATGGCGGCAGGATGGGCGAGGCCCGCATAAGTGCCCCGCAGTTCGGTTGGGATGTCCGGATGGTGTACCGTAAAGCCTTTGATGTGCAACTCGTAGATGATGGTTTCATGCCAGGGCCGTTGCGCAAGCGATCTCCGGCCCAGTCGAAGAAGGGCTGCTGCACGACGCACCTGGGCATGAAGGGTGCGCTGTCCTCATCATTGCGCACATCCGGGCCCGCGCTGAACTGATAGGGGAATGCTGCTTCATCCCAGCGAACGTCGCCGTCGATGCCCTTGGCGTAGGGATCGAGCAGGAGTTTGGCCGGATTGCAGCGATGGCCACGTTCGGGCGCCCAAGGGCCATGCACGCGAAAGCCGTAACGCTGCCCAGGCTCGATCCCGGGGAAGTAGCCGTGCCAGCAATGGCCGGTTATCTCGGGCAGATCGGCACGGGTTTCGCAACCCAGTTCATCGAACAGGCACAGCTCGATGCGCTCAGCCACTTCCGAGAACAGCGAGAAGTTTGTTCCCGCACCATCATAGGTAGCGCCAAGCGGATAGGGATTGCCGGGCCAGACTTTTATTGTGGGCATTGGCTACGCTGCCATACCCGGGGCCTTGCAGACAAGCCGGACGCGTGAAGGATAGAAGCAATTGGCATGGACTGAGTGACGAAATTCGGTTTATTGTTAGTTCTTGCTGTTGTCACTTATTTATCGAATGTTAGCATACGAAGCGCATGGGAGAACTCCCCTAAGAAAAATGCAACATCGTGGGCTATAAATAAAATAGCGTGTTGATTGAAAGGATACAAGGTGGCGAACGATATGCAGGAAAGAAGAGGCCGGAAAAAAGTCATGGCTTTTGTGATGGCGGGCGGCGAGGGTTCGCGACTGCAGCCATTGACGGCGGATCGCTGTAAACCGGCGGTACCGTTCGGCAGCCGCTACCGTATCGTGGATTTCGTTCTTACCAATCTGGTGAACTCCGACATTCGTTCAATCTACCTTCTGGTGCAATACAAGCCGCAATCTCTCATTGAGCATATCCGCAAGGCGTGGACGGTTTCCGCGCTGTTCCCCGAGCAGTTCGTAACGGTGGTGCCACCGCAGATGTTAAAAGAACATACACTGTTCGGCGGCACCGCGGATGCCGTGTATCAAAGTCTGAACCTGATGGACATGCATCGACCGGATGTGGTGGCGGTATTCGGCGCGGATCATATTTACCGCATGGACGTCCGGCAGATGGTGCGATTTCACAGCGAGAACGACGCGGATATCACCGTGGCTGCGCTTCCCGTACCCCTGGAACAGGCTTCAAATTTCGGCATTATCGAAACCGATTTATCGAGACGAATTACCGGTTTTCAGGAGAAGCCCGAGCAGGCGACGCCCATGCCCAACGATCCGCAACGCGCCTATGCATCCATGGGCAATTATCTATTCAACGCGGATCTGTTGAGGGCGGTGCTGGAGGACGCGCACAAACACGGCGAGACGGATTTCGGCAATCATGTGCTGCCGCATCTCTCCCAATCGCATCGCGTTTTTGCCTACGACTTCGCAACCAACGTGGTGCCCGGGACCAAGCCGTACGAGGAAAGAGGCTATTGGCGCGACGTCGGAACCCTGGATACTTATTTCGCGGCGCATCTGGATGTGCTCGGCCTGAAACCGCGCTTCGATACTTTTAACCCCCAGTGGCCGATTTACTCCAGCCACTACCAGGGACCGACCGCCTGGGTCGAGAAGGGCGAACTCGACAATGTCCTGTTGGGTGCGGCGGCCATTGTGAGCAACGCGAAGATACGTAATTCAATCCTTCGGCGGGAAGTGGTGGTCGAGCCAGGAGCGCAGATCGAGGACTGCATCATCATGGATTACGTGCGCATCGGGCGCGGAGCGAAGCTGCGCCATGTCATCATTGACCGCCATAACGTCATCCCTGCCGGTGCGGAAATTGGTTTCGATCACGCGCGCGACCGGGCGAGCTATCACGTAACCGAAGGCGGTCTGGTAGTCCTGCCTCTGGGCGATGTGCGTTATTACTCTCGGGAAGAGCAAAGGGTGGGAACCGGATATTCCGAGTAGTGTGAAGAGCCGACGGATAGTTTTTCCAGGAAGCCCGGCGATCATTACAATGGCGCTTGGGTGGTCTACATATGCGGTTGGAGCCGGCTTAAGCGTGCGCGGAATCTGTTGCCTTATATCTGTTCCGCATCAGAGTTCCCCGCTCTGCTGCATATCTATTAATGCCTTGAGAATCATTTGCCTGAGCATTCTTCCGAAAGCTTCATCCGCGGGGAAGACTTGCACGCGGTCGGGTATGTCCATGTTGCCGATAGCGGTGTGAAACGCGTGTTTTATACCGGTTCGGCTGACTGTCTTTCCCTTCGTGGCGATGACCATCGACATTTCATAGGCATCGGTAATGGTTTTTCCGACCATCCACAGCGGCACCCCTGTGCGAGCCGTTTCCGCGGCGACGGTACCGCTATCGGCGATATTGTTCAAGAGCACCTTGACGGTGCCTTCTTGCTCACCGTTATCCGGGGAAAGCACGTTAACCGGCGAAACGACACCAGACTCCTTGAGTATCAGCGCAGCATAGTCTCTCAGCGGGACATCTCCTTTAGGAAAATGTTGGCCATTTCGCTGAAACTCGACAATGAGCTGTAGACGAAGCGGCGCATCTCTTTTTGTTACATCCTCGAAAGTAACTTTGGGAAACGAAGCACCTAAAAATGATTTGTGAGATGCGCATCCCATTAAAACAGATGAGACAATTATCGATGCCATAATTACACGGCCGAGATTCATAAATACTCCATACGGGCCACGGGGTTCACGCTTTATTCCGGGAAACGGCGCTCAACGACGTCATGCACCGCGATCAGACTATACGGCGATTATTAAGAGTAGTGCATTATTCTCCGCGCCGCAACTTGCTGGTACTGCCACCCTCGCTGCGTATTTCAAAGAGTATCGCAAGTAGCGACTAAGTGGCGACTTTACGAGCGATCACGAAGAATGGCAAAAATCACTGTACTTATCCGGCGTTCTTCCCAACAATATCATTATGAAAAATCTCCTGGAAAATAATGGACGCTAAAACCACACCCAACCGTGCGGCGTTCAAGTTTGACAGTACGCGAATACAGGAAGTAATTTCGGTATTAGGGCTGAATGCGGAACATGGCAAACTGGCGGAGCGCATACGAAGCGAATTCATAGGCGGCAAAGCCGACGCGTTCGTGGAATCCTGTTTTGCCGCCCTCGCGCGCGATCAAGGCTTTTCGCTGATCGAGCGGAATATTGGCATCGAATCCTTTAAGCAAGAGTGGGTTCGCCGCTTGCAGTGCTATGGCCACGATTTCGATACCGTGGAGTATTTTGATGAGCGGCTGGCAACCACCGCTGCTTTCTCGCTGGGAAAAATTCCTTTGAGTGTCCTGCAGTTACAACACTGTCTCACACAGCAAGTCCTGGTAAACAGTCTATCGCTTGAATTTGTAGAGGATGCCATGACCGTCCAGCCTCTCGTCGACTGCATTTTGAGACTCACGTCCCTCGACTTGTACCTGGCTGCGGAAGGTTACCGCTCGCCTGAAATTGATGAACTGCTAAAGGAGTTGGACGGGTTGCGCAAAGAGGCATCGCAATTGCACCACGACGCCTCGACCGATCAACTCACCGGCATGATGAATTATGCCAGCCTCATGGAATCGCTTGAGCACCAGGTCGAGATGGCGCACAACGACCGAAGGAGCAACGGCGAAAATCCCTTGTGCCTGATTATGATTGACCTGGATTACTTCAAGAAAACCAATGACACTTATGGGCATGTGGTTGGCGACTTCGTGCTCCGGCATGTAGCGGAACGAATTCAGGCGTCGGTGCGCGACTTTGACAAGGTAGGCAGGTTCGGCGGGGAGGAATTCGTTATTATTATGACGAAGGCCAATCTGGAGCTGGCAAAGGTTATCGCGGAGCGGATACGCAAGGGAGTCATGGAAACCCCATTGCATTTGAAGGATATCAACATCGGCGTAACAATCAGTCTTGGCGTGGCAATGCTAAGGAATGGCGAACGCAAGGAAGCATTGCTTGACCGTGCGGACGCGGCGATGTATGAAGCAAAAAGAGCCGGTCGCAATCGTGTCATGATCGCTAAAGATGTTGACGATTCCGCAACGCTTCCCGAGTTGTAGGTGCGGTCATGCTTATCCCGTTCGCATCCTCATGTAAACTCTAACAAACGGTTCGCAGCTTATCAGCCTTATCATGAGCAGGTGCAGGCATCGCCTACCGAAGTAGCCAGGAAAGCGCTAAGGCCTGACGCGTTTTTAGCGTTCGCCCACAAAATATCATAAGGAGGCACGATGCCCAAGCTGACGGATTACGTGAAGATGGCGGCAGATGAGTATTTAGAAGAAACAGGGAACACCGAATTGAATGCTCACTGGATTGCCGAATTTTTTCAGGACTGCGGCGTGCAGGATGCTTATCCCCGGCAGGATCTGGTCGCTTTCGCGGAGATGGTGCAGAAAGAGCTGACCAAAAACGACGAGCGTGCCGCCAAAAAAATGCATTTTATCCTGGATAAAACCATTCTCGGGATAAAGCATCCGCGCAAGTCTTAAGGAATATTAATACCGCCCGCGACAAAGCTCTTTCACTTCATGTACTAATCAACCGGGGCCAGGCGCAACTCGTCTTCGTAAAGACATTGTATCGTGTATTGGCCCCGCACCTGGGTTTGCGCCTGCTCTCCACACTTTGCCAT
>JALYOY010000141.1 GCA_030856655.1 Pseudomonadota bacterium
CGAGACGGCGTCCGGGCAGGATTTGCGCGGTTTCTTCGACCAGTGGCTCACGCGCCCGGGCGCACCTGTGGTGCGCATTGCCGAGGCGGGGCGTACGAAGTCGGATTCTGGTTACCGCGTTAAAGTCACGCTTGAGCAGGCGGTACCTGAGTATCGCTTGCGCGTGCCGGTCGCTATTCGTACCGGGGACGGTGAGGAATTCCATACACTTGACCTGGAGCGCGGGCGTCAGGCATTCACATTCGACATGCGCGCCCTTCCGCTGGAGGTTACCCTTGACCCGGACCTGAGGTTGTTCAGGCGCTTGATGCCCGACGAGGCTCCGCCAATTCTGCGTCAAATCATGGTAGACCGGACAGCAATTACCGTTTTACTTCCAAAAGGCGGCGAGGCGCGCGGCGCTGCCGAGACGCTCGCTGGGAAACTTCAGAATCGTGCGCTGAAATTGGTTTCGGTGACCGATAGTCTGCCGGCCGTGCCGGCCCTGGTGATCGGTCTACAGGAGCAAGTCGATGCATGGCTTGCGCGGAACCAGTTGCCAGAACGGCCTGAAATCGTGCGGGGCAAAGGTTCGGCGCAAGCATGGACGGTAAGCCATTCCGATGGCGTGACACTCGCAGTGGTGTCTGCAAGGGATGCAGCCTCGCTCGCAGTGCTGATACGGCCATTGCCGCATTACGGCCGTCAGAGTTATGTTATCTTCGACGGTGCAAAGGTTATCGAGCGCGGTGCGTGGCCAACGCGTGTACAGGTGATGAAGTTCAATTGATGACGCAGTGCCCAAGCCATGAAACCCTACAGGACGCCGCGAGAGCCGTTACGAAATGACCCGTCGTGCTATTCTCACATCAAGCCCGGCCCAATCGCCGGGCTTTCCTTTTTTTCCGACTTGGGAGCGGGTTTTTTGTTAAAATATAACTTAATTTCTTAATTTAGTGGAGTATTTAATGGCTGTAGAGAGGACTTTGTCTATCATTAAACCTGATGCAGTAGGAAAAAACGTAATCGGAGAAATCTATTCCCGTTTTGAAACCAACGGGTTGAAAATAATTGCGGCACGCATGTTGCATCTTTCCCAAGCGGATGCCGAGGGTTTTTACGCAGTGCACCGTGGCCGTCCGTTTTTCGACGACTTGGTAGAGTTCATGATTTCCGGGCCCGTCATGGTGCAGGTACTGGAGGGCGAAGATGCGATCAGAAAGAACCGTGATCTGATGGGCGCGACTGACCCAAAAAAGGCGGAGAAAGGGACAATCCGCGCGGATTTCGCCGACAGTATAGACGCCAACGCGGTGCATGGCTCCGATGCCCCTGAAACGGCGGCGGCTGAGATTGCCTATTATTTTTCGTCCCTTAACATTCATTCCAGATAAAAAAGTTTTCGGCTCAACATTATGAGCGTCAATCTACTTGACTTCGATGCAAAAGCCCTTGCCAGTTTCTGTGCAGAAATAGGCGAGAAGCCGTTTCGCGCCAAGCAATTGCTACGCTGGATACACCGGTCGGGCGAGGCGGATTTTGCCCGGATGAGTGATTTGACAAAGGAATTGCGAGATAAGCTCTCTGCTACCGCCGTGATTGAGCTGCCCCAGGTTATTGCTGATCATACCGCCGCCGATGGAACTCGCAAATGGCTGTTGTCAGTGGGTGCGAACAATGGCATTGAAACGGTTTTCATACCTGAAGCCAGCCGCGGAACACTGTGTATTTCCAGCCAGGTTGGTTGTGCGCTGGCGTGCACTTTTTGCTCTACCGGCAGGCAGGGCTTTAACCGTAATCTGACGGTGGCGGAAATTATCGGACAGTTGTGGTGGGCGAATAAAGTGCTGGCAGAAGAGTCCGGTGACGAGCCTGCCACGGAACTTGAAGAGAGAACCCGTGGTCAGAAAAAAGTGCGCTATCCTAACTATCAGAATCGTACTCGCGCTATTACTAACATCGTGATGATGGGCATGGGCGAACCGCTGGCCAATTTTGAGAACGTGGTGACGGCGCTTGATTTGATGCTGGACGACAATGCCTATGGCCTATCGCGGCGCCGCGTGACGGTGAGTACCTCGGGCTTGGTTCCGTTTATGGATCGGCTGCGCGAGCGTTGCCCGGTAGCGCTTGCAGTATCGCTGCACGCATCGAATGATGCGCTACGCGACCAGTTGGTGCCCATTAACAAGAAATATCCAATCAAGGAATTATTGGCGGCCTGCCAACGCTATCTCCAATCCGCACCGCGGGATTTTATAACTTTTGAATATGTCATGCTGGATGGGGTCAATGACAGCGTGACCGATGCCCGTGAATTGGCACAGCTGGTGCGTGATACACCTTGTAAATTCAACCTGATTCCATTCAATCCGTTCCCCAGCTCTGGTTACAAGCGTTCATCGTCGGAAGCGATACGCATGTTTCGCGATGTGCTGGCGCAGGCTGGACTGATAACGACAGTACGCAAGACACGCGGGGATGATATTGCCGCTGCCTGCGGTCAGCTCGCCGGAAAAGTGCTGGATAAGACACGGCGGGCCAGCCGGGGAATGATGGAAATGGCAAGGTGAGACAAATTCCAATAGTGGATTCGAGTCATGGACCCCACTGAAAGCAACGATACCAGCCGAGGAGCCGAAGCAAAAGCAGCCCAGACAGAACAAAGCCCGGGTCAATTATTGCGGGCGGCACGACTGAATCGCGGCATGAGTATCGAGGATGTGGCGCGACACTTGCGGTTATCGTTAAGGCAGATTGCAGCGCTGGAGGAGGATGACTACGGCAAGTTTCCGAGCACCACATTTCTGCGCGGATTTGTACGCAATTACGCCAAGTTGTTGCAAGTGGATGCTGCGCCGTTATTGCGGTTGTTACAGCAGTCCCTTCCGCCGACTACCGCTCCAACCATCTCATACCAGATCGAAGGTATTCCTTTTCCATCAAATCAGAAACGGGGCAAGCGTAATCTGATTATTGCGGGAGCGGTGGTTCTGGCATTACTGCTGCTGGTTTATGAAATTTACAGTGGCAACGAAGGCAATAAAGAAAAGCAGCAATCGGCGATGAAAGTTGAAGCCAGACCAGAGGTTGGGCAAGCTGCGGCACCCCCACAAATTGAGTCGCCGTCGGAAATTCCAACCAGCGACGCTGAGCCTGCGCCATCCGCTAA
>JALYOY010000027.1 GCA_030856655.1 Pseudomonadota bacterium
ATCCGGCAGCACCGCGCGCATCTGCTCGCCGTCGCGTAAGTGCAGATGCCAATCGTCCGGACGGGTGAGGGTTAACGTTGTCAAGGTAGTGTGTGGTGGTGTGCCGTAACTATTCCAGGAGTTAAATCCTATCCTGGCAACCGGTTAGGCCACAGTCCCGGATGGCCGGAATATGGGTTCGTTCCCAGCTTATATGGTACAAAATGTAGCTAATCCGTTATTCTTCCCTCTAGGGTTGCGCGGGAGTGCGTGGCTTTTTCTGCAATTAACTGAGTAGCGGCAGGAACCTGTCCCCATGTGTTCCAGAGCAGAACGCCGCGTACTTGTCCATCGCGTAAATAGTAAATCACGCCCTTGCGGAACGGTTCTTTCCAGTCTTCGATGATATCAAGGTTGGCATCCAGTTCTCCCACCGCTTCGTAGCCCAAGTCAAATAGGTCGGAATAAAAGAAAGGCAGGTGACGGTAGGCATCCGATTGTCCCGCCATGTTCCTGCCCGCCATTTCTCCCATGACGTTAGCGTTGTCCTCATGTTCCACACGGACACGTTTGTCCAATATGGCACTATGGAAATTTGCTGCATCACCCGCTGCATAGATGTCGGGATCACTAGTGCGTAAATGCTCGTCCACGACAATGCCATTAGCCACCGCGAGCCCGGCCTGTCCGGCTAACTCCGTGTTGGGCAGGATGCCCAGCCCAGCCACAATCCCATCGGCGTCGATTTCCGTGCCGTTCCCGGTGGTCACCATCGTTTTGGCGCCTGTCGTATGGACAGATTTGACGGTTTCGGAGGCGAGGACGGTGACGCCCTTTTGGCGATAATAAGAATTGATGAACTCAACCAGGGGTTGTGGATAAACGCGTGCGCCAATGCCATTTTCCGGAAAAATCATTGTGACCCGCTTGTTGTTCATTGCAAGCGCAGCGGCGATTTCGGAACCAATGAAGCCTCCGCCGATCACAACAAAATCAGAACCCTGTTCGCTCAGCTCGCGCAACTTCCGATAGTCGTCCACTGTTCTGAAATAGATGATGCTCTCGCTGGAATCGGAAAAACGCCGTACCAGACCACCTGTGGCGAGCAAAAGCTTTTCATAGGTGTAGACGTTTCCGGCATCATCAGTCGCAGTCTTTTTTGACGGGTCGAGCGCCACTATTTTTTTGCCGAGATGCATGGCGACGTTAAGGCCGTGGGCGTTGCGCCAGATGGATTCGTATGGCGTGTCCTTCCATAGCGATTTGGTAAGGGGTGGACGATCATAAGGCAGATGGGGCTCCTCGCAAATCATGGCAATGGCGCCGTTTTGGTCGACTTTGCGGATACCGTGAATAGCAGAATCGGCAGTCATTCCACCCCCAACGATAAGATATTTATGATGTTTCATGACAGTTCCTTTTAGACGCGCACCAAGTGCTCATTAAAAATTGGCCAAAATATTCCGAAAAACTTTTTTTCCTTGAATTTATGGAAGAAGGTTGCTAAAGCACATCGCCCAATACATTATAAAGGGGGACCAACCAATAGTTTGGAAAACCCGTGAATTTCCGTTTTTGCGAGAATGACAGCACTTCATATTTCTTACAAGAATGGACGGCCTGCAGTGCCGGAGCTATTGCCGGACCAGATGATTCATCCTTCTTCAACAAAACTTATCCCAGTATATAATGGGTTCCTTTACAAATTCAAAGTTGTGGCCGGACATGGCCGATGACTACCACAATGACCACAATGGATGATACGAAAACTGATCCGGGAACGAACGCGATTGATATTTGCGTGCAGCATGCGCGGGAAACGCTGGAATCTCAGCTCCCGCGAATTAAAGACAAGGAATATGATTTCGCGCCTCAGTTCAGGCAAATGACGATACAGCTCTATTTGGCAGGTATTATGTGGCGCCGCGGGGAGAGTCTCGGTTTATCAACCAACGCTCGTGATCATGCTTTCGCCGCACTTCAATCAATGCTTATCAGCGATGGCATGAGTAAAAAGCAGGCTCAACAGCGAATTGAATTTCTGAACAACATGTCTCGAGTGGAAAACGGCAGTGATACGCTCGCTATCACGACCGGTTATGAAGCAGTACCGGATGACAATAGCTTGGCCATGGTCTTTGATGAGTATCGAGATGAGATACGGGTTTCGGGCTCATTGTGGCGCTTTTATGAGCGTGGTAAAAAAATCATGTTTATCGGTGGTGCGGTAGCAGCTTTTGTAACGATTTGGGCCGTGACGATTTTCCTTCCAAAAACTGAAGGAATTGACGTGCTGGCGGCCGGGCTTATGGCTGCTGCCCTGGTTGTCTTTCCGACATTTTTGATTGGGTTATTGATATACCGGACCAAGATCAAAAAATCAACCCCGCCAACTTCGCTTCCACCGTGATCGCCGGAGAACGCGTGGGATGCTTGATTGCGCTCATGGTCTACCTGTGATTGAAGCCAGGTCTTGGCGGCTGCTTGTATGCGCATCCTCCTTCACGAGAAGTCTGCACCTAAGGTGAAAGCCGCGGTCGGACAAAGTATAATTCCACACCGCTCCCGATATTCTCGATACAAGCAGTAATCCTGGGGCCCGGCCGTCGACCGCTCATCTGGCAGCTTAACGCTATGGCTTTTGATGATTTTTTGACACAATTGACCTTCACCTTTATGGTGAGTTTGCTACTGCCGGGTTTAGGATAATGACGGCCAAAATCATGGATGGCAATGCCTTAGCCCGAGAGGTGCGGGCTGAATGGAAGGTCCGCGCTGAGCGTTTAACGGAGAAAGGCGTGCAGCCGGGGTTGGCCGTGGTTATTGTCGGCGATAATCCAGCTTCAAGCATCTACGTGCGAAACAAGGCCAAGGCTTGCAGCGAGACTGGAATTTATTCGGAAATACACGAGTTTTCGGAAAGCGCGAACCAGGATGATGTGATACGGCGCATTCAGGAGCTGAACAATAATTCGAGGATCCACGGCATACTGGTGCAATTGCCGCTACCAAGGCATCTTGAAAGCAGCAAGGTAATTGCATCCATCGCAGCAGAAAAGGACGCGGATGGCTTCCATCTCTATAATGTCGGCGCTCTGGCCACGGGCAATACCGTTTTTCCGCCTTGCACCCCCTATGGCGTGATGAAAATACTGGAAAAATGCGGCATTCCGGTTGAAGGGCAGCATGCGGTAGTGGTCGGTCGCAGCAACATCGTAGGTAAGCCAATGGCGCTGATGTTATTGCAAAAAGGCGCGACCGTCACGATTTGCACGTCGAAGACGCGTGAATTGGCCGAACACACGAAACGTGCCGACATCCTGGTAGTGGCGACCGGAAAACCGCATATGATTAACGCGAGCATGGTGAAACATGGTGCAACGGTAATAGATGTTGGCATCAATCGCATGCCTGACGGTAAACTTACGGGTGACGTGGATTTTGAGTCGGTCAAGGAGAAAGCGGGTTATATCACGCCTGTGCCCGGCGGGGTGGGACCGATGACCATCACGATATTGCTGTGCAATACAATTGCGGCAGCCGAGCGCGTCCAAGCTGCTCGGGCACAGGTTTAGCCGCAGCGTAGCATCGGTAAAACCACAACAATTGCGAGACAAAACATGGAACCCATACCCGACATAGACCCATCTGAAACACAGGAATGGCTGGAGGCGCTGGAATCCGTACTGACACACGAGGGAACCGAGCGGGCGCATTATCTGTTGGAAAGGTTAGTGGAAAAAGCTCGCCGTTCGGGTGCCTATCTTCCTTATAGTGCCACCACCGCCTACATCAACACGATTCCACCCGGTAAGGAAGACCGCTCACCTGGCAATCATGCGCTGGAGCATCGTATTCGCTCCTATGTACGCTGGAATTCCATGGCGATGGTCTTGCGTGCCAACAAGAATTCCAATGTGGGGGGCCATATCGCCAGCTTCGCGTCTGCCGCGACGCTCTACGATGTTGGCTATAATCACTTCTGGCACGCTGCCAGCAATAACCACGGCGGAGATCTGATATTCGCACAGGGACATTCTTCGCCCGGTCTTTATGCCTATGCTTTCCTGCTGGGAGAATTGACGCAGGAACAACTTGATAATTTTCGCCAGGAAGTTGAAGGGAAGGGTTTGTCCTCCTATCCGCATCCGTGGCTAATGCCGGATTTCTGGCAATTTCCGACGGTATCCATGGGGCTGGGACCACTGATGGCGATTTATCAGGCGCGTTTCATGAAATATCTTGACAGTCGTGGGCTCGTCAAGACCCAAGGGCGCAAAGTCTGGGCCTTCATGGGCGATGGAGAAATGGACGAACCTGAATCCCTGGGCGCAATTTCGCTGGCTTCACGTGAGAATCTGGACAATCTGATTTTTGTGATCAACTGCAATCTTCAACGTCTTGACGGGCCGGTTCGTGGCAACGGTAAAATTATCCAGGAACTCGAGGCCGCTTTCCGCGGGGCTGGCTGGAATGCCATCAAGGTAATCTGGGGCTCCTATTGGGATCCTCTGCTTGCCAAGGATACTAAAGGTCTCCTGCAGCAACGCATGATGGAATGCGTTGACGGTGAGTATCAGACGTTCAAGTCCAGAGATGGCGCATATGTGCGTGAACATTTCTTCGGCAAATATCCGGAGCTGCTGGAAATGGTCGCCAATATGTCCGACGATGACATCTGGCGTTTGAATCGCGGTGGTCACGATCCGCATAAGGTCTATGCCGCCTATGCTGCTGCGGCAAGGCACACGGGTCAGCCTACCGTGATACTTGCCAAAACCATCAAGGGCTATGGGATGGGTGAGGCGGGCGAGGCGCAGAATATTACGCATCAGCAAAAAAAAATGGGCACTACCTCGCTGAAAGCATTCAGAGAGCGATTCGGCTTGCCGATTGCGGACGATAAGATAGACGACATCCCGTATCTTAAATTTGATAAAGACTCAGCCGAATTTGGTTACATGCAACAGCGGCAGCAGGCGCTGGGAGGGTTCATTCACCGACGCCGGCGGGAGGCCGAAGCGTTGCGGATACCGCCGCTATCCGCATTCGAGACTTTGCTCAAGGCAAGCGGCGAAGGGCGCGAATCCTCCACTACCATGGCATTTGTACGCATACTCAACGTTCTGGTAAAAGACAAGAGTATCGGCAAGCACGTGGTGCCGATCGTTGCGGACGAGTCGCGTACTTTCGGCATGGAAGGCATGTTCCGGCAATTAGGCATCTGGTCGTCAACGGGACAGCTCTACACGCCGCAGGATGCCGAACAATTAATGTATTACAAGGAAGACAAGAACGGGCAGATTCTGCAAGAGGGTATCAACGAAGCGGGCGCCATGTCGTCGTGGATGGCGGCCGCAACCGCTTACAGTACCCATGGCATACAGATGATCCCGTTTTACATCTTCTATTCGATGTTCGGCTTTCAGCGTGTTGGTGATCTCGCCTGGGCGGCCGGCGATATGCGTTGCCGTGGGTTTTTACTGGGCGGCACTGCCGGGCGCACAACCTTGAACGGCGAAGGGTTACAGCACGAGGACGGTCACAGCCACTTGGCCGCGTCCACTATTCCCAACTGCGTATCCTACGATCCTACGTTTGCGTACGAACTTGCGGTTATTATTCAGGATGGCTTGCGCCGCATGTATGAAGTGCAGGAAGACGTTTATTACTACATTACAGTAATGAACGAAAATTATCCGCATCCGGAAATGCCTGCAGATGCAGAACGGGGAATACTGAAAGGTATGTATCTTTTTCGCGAAGGTAACCGGGCAGAGGGAGAGTATTCCGGGCTGCGGGTGCAATTGCTGGGTTCCGGCACGATCCTGCGTGAAGTGATCGCAGCCGCAGAAATACTGGAAAAAGAATACGGTATCGCTGCCGACATCTGGAGCGTTACCAGCTTCAACGAATTGCGACGCGAGGCGCTGAATGTAACACGCTGGAATATGCTGCATCCCGCCGAACCGGCAAGGCCAACTTACGTGGGGACATGTCTTGAAAATCGCGAAGGGCCTGTGGTGGCAGCTACCGATTATATGAAGATTTTCGCCGATCAGATCCGTGAATTTGTGCCGAGGCGCTACAGGGTGCTGGGTACAGATGGTTTCGGACGTTCCGATACCCGCGAAAAACTGCGCCAGTTTTTCGAAGTGGATCGCTATTACGTTACCATAGCCGCACTGAAGGTATTGGCTGAAGAAGGCAGGATACCGGCGGAAAAAGTAGCACAAGCGATTGGCAGGTTCGGCATTGATCCGGATAAGCCGAATCCAGTGACGGTGTGAGGAAACGGAAGTGCATGAGCTGGCTCTTTCTTATACGTAACGCAAGCGAAGGACAATGGCGTGGCAGAGACTAAACAAGTATTGATTCCGGATATTGGTGATTTTAAAGACGTCCCCGTAATAGAAGTGCTGGTAAAAGCCGGGGACTCGGTTAAGGCCGAAGATCCTTTGATCGTACTGGAGTCAGACAAGGCGACGATAGAGGTCCCTTCCCCCTTTTTCGGCGTAATTAGCGAAGTGTCTGTAAAAGTAGGGGATAAGGTTGCCGAAGGTACCCCTGTTTTGGTAATGCAAGTGCCTGCCGGAAATAATGTGGCGGAAACCCCCCAACCAGAAGCTACGGTCTCCGCTTCACAGTCGACCCCGCAGTTGTCCCACCCAGCCTCGCCTTCGTTTGCTTCCGCTCAGGATTATGACTCGGTCGCGTCGACGCAGGGACCATCAGTATCAGGTATCGAGCCAGCTCTACAGACCCCCAGCCAATCTGCTTCTCCACTCCCACCGATAGACGAGGCCGCTTTCGGGAAGGCCCATGC
>JALYOY010000184.1 GCA_030856655.1 Pseudomonadota bacterium
ATTTCCCTCTGCTCAAACTCGAATCCCACCTTTCCCTCCGGTTCTACTACCAAATAAGCGGAAAACGGCCTTCCCTTCTTGGATATGAATTTTGAGAGCAAATCGGTTTTTCCGGTGCGTAGCAGGTTGCTGACTTGTTCGCGTTCAATAGGGCGCGTAAGAATTATTTTTCCGATTTTAAAATTGCAGGTGCGCCGTAGGCCCACGGCCTTCTCACATGCGTAACTCATACCGTGATCGAATACCCTGCTACCGCAGCGAGGACAGTCTCCCAACGATTCCTGTCCAGAGAAATCTACATTTTCTGTACCTTCTTCGCTATCGCTGCCAAAGTCAAATTTCATTTCAAATTCATCGGTGAGCTTGATGTTTGCATTGAATAGCCGCCCCATCTTGCTACGGAAACCCTGCAGTGGGCCAACCTCACGCTGGGTAATCAACTGCTCCATTTCTGCTGTTTCAAATTGCCGTCCGGCGAGTATTTTCCATAGTGCGAAATCGCATTTTTTACACTGGAATTTTTTGTAGGTCTCCTGCACTACACTACCGCATTTCGGACAGGGAGACTCGAGCGTGGAAAAATCGCCGCTTATGGTTTCACCACAATGGCTTTTCGCCTGCCCCACCATATGACTCGTCATGCCGGCAATTTCTTCCATGAATTTGTTGCGTTCGAGTTTGCCCTGCTCGATCTGGCGCAGTTTGAATTCCCAATCGCCAGTCAATTCAGGAGAGGTGAGTTCAGGCACTTTCAATCCACGCAATAATGTAATTAGCGAAAATGCCTTGGCGGTGGGGTGCAATTCCCGTCCCACACGCTGCATGTAATTTTCGAACACCAGACCTTCGATAATCGAAGCCCGTGTGGCAGGTGTGCCCAGACCTTTAGCGCTCATGGCTTCCCGCAGATCCTCATCTTCTATCAGTTTACCTGCACCCTCCATGGCTGACAGCAACGTGGCTTCATTGAATCTGGCCGGTGGCCGGGTCTGATTGGCAACGACCTTAATTTCTTCGGTAAGAGCCGACTCGCCCGGCTTTACCGCGACCAGGGTCGAATTATTATCCGTGCCCTCGACATGAGCCTCCTTACCGTAAACCGCCTGCCAACCAGAATTGACCATTACCTTACCTTCGGTTTTGAACGGCTCGTTCTCGACGCGAGTGATTCGAGTCGTAACAAGAAATTCTGCAGGCGGATAAAATATTGCCAGAAAACGCTTGATGACAAGGTCATAAAGTTTTGCTTCCGCGTCATTCAATCCTTTGGGCTCAAGGGTGGTTGGAATAATGGCGAAATGGTCGGAAATCTTTGCGTTATTAAATATTCGCTTGTTGGGCTTGACCCAACCTGCTTTGAGAATCTGTTTGGCAAATAGACTATAACGAGTCTTTTCCAATGAATTCAACGAATCCTTAACGGTTACAATATAGTCTTCCGGTAGCGCACGTGAGTCAGTGCGCGGATAAGTCAGCGCCTTATGCTTCTCGTACAACGCTTGGGCCAGCCCAAGCGTTGTTTTGGCGGAAAAACCAAAGCGGCCATTAGCATCGCGCTGCAAACTAGTGAGGTCATAAAGCAGCGGGCAGATTTCCGTGGTGGGCTTGCTTTCCTCACTGACGATGCCGGGTTTATCCTGGCATTTGGCGCGAATGACCTCGGCAGTTTTCTGATCCCACAATCGCTCGGCTTTTTGTTCGCCGTCCTTTTTGTCTTTGGAAAATTTTTCGTCGAACCAGCGCCCGTTATATTTGCCTGCTTTAGCAGCAAACGTGCCATGCACCTCCCAATAGCTGCGCGGGATAAATTTCCTGATCGTATCTTCCCTTTCAATCAGAATTGCCAACGTCGGAGTTTGCACACGCCCCACGGTGGTCTTGTGAAAGCCGCCTTCCTGCGAATTGAACGCGGTCATGGCACGCGTACCGTTTATGCCGACAAGCCAGTCAGCTTCCGAACGACTCACTGCCGCATCCGCCATCGGCTGCACAGCGACGTCGTCAAGCAATTTCGTAAAACCGTCGCGGATGGAGGCGGGCGTCATCGATTGCAGCCAAAGTCGCTGCACCGTTTTTTTGGTTCCCACGTGACGCACAATGTAACGGAAAATCAATTCTCCTTCACGCCCTGCATCACAGGCATTGATAAGAGAATGCACATCTTTGCGTTTGATGAGTCTGGTTAAAAGTTTCAAACGTGATTCAGTTTTCTCGATGGGATTGAGATCAAAGTAAGGTGGAATAACCGGTAGATTGGAAAAGCTCCATTTCCCGCGTTTGACTTCATATTGCTCGGGTACCGCCAGCTCAAGCAAATGGCCGACAGCTGATGACAACACATACTGATCACTCTCGAAATAATCTGTATGCTTGGTGAAACCGCCTAATACCCGCGCAATATCGGCAGCGACAGAAGGCTTCTCCGCAATGATTAAGGTTTTACCCATGAAACTCCTGTGAACGTCCGGGGACTGTCAGTAGCGGTTTGGAGGATGGAGTGTACCTCCTCACTATAATCAAAGACATAATGGTTCTAAATCCGGCGATGGGGCACTCATTTTTCAGTCGATGAATCGCCGAGACTTTTTTTCGCCTTCTGATCCTTTTTGGTAATCCTGCTACAAGGCAGATTTAGGACGACACGATCATTAGGATAGCGGTCAGGCTGGGCGAAACTATACGTTCGATTGCCGTGTGGCGGCATTCCGAATGGCCGAGAATTACGGATGCCCTACGTTCCTTGCACCGCCGCAGGTCAACCGCACCTTTTCAGAATTAATACAACAATAGGGCTAAAAACCAATTGCGGCAACACCCTACCGGAGCCGCTGATAACCTCCGCCCGGTAGACTCGCGACCACGCCATCCAATTCAAACGCCAATAGCATCGCCGATACCGTTTCTGCCGTCAAGCCGCTGCGGATACACAACGTATCGATAGTAGTGACGTCATGGCCGAGATGCCTCAGCAGCAAGGGTTCTTCCCCGGCCGATTCACCGGCGTTGTAGATGGTACTTCGCACGGGCTGATACCCCAACTCATCCAGAATGTCTTCGGCGCTCTCCACCAGTTTAGCCCCTTGCTTGATAAGCGCGTGGCAGCCCTTGGATAACGGCGAGTGGATCGAACCGGGAATAGCAAAAACATCCCGCCCCTGCTCCGTTGCCTGTCGTGCGGTAATCAGAGAACCGCTTTGCAATGCGGCTTCCACAACTAAGCAGCCGCGGCTCATACCACTTATTATGCGGTTGCGGCGTGGAAAGTTGCTACCGATGGCGGGCGTCCCTAACGGAAACTCGGAAACAAGTGCGCCCTTTTCCGCCAGTTCATGGGCAAGTTCGCGATTCCGTGCGGGATAAACGATATCTAGCCCGGTTCCCAACACAGCGATGCTCGCTGCAATACCACGTAAGCCGCCACGATGGGCCGCGGTATCCACGCCGAGCGCCAACCCACTGGTAATGCAAAGTCCCGCATTACTTGCAGCTTCGGCAAAAGCTTCAGCGTTGGAAAGACCTTGAGGTGTAGCATTGCGGCTCCCGACAATGGCAAGCATAGGTGAACTCAGCAGTGTGCGTTTTCCTTTCAGATAGAGAAGCGGGGGGGGATCCGAAATGTTGAGCAGGAGGGGGAAGTAATCAGAATCAGCCAGCGTAATAATAGAGTTTGCCGGGTCTTCCAGCCATTTGAGTGTGGCTGACATTTTTTCCCCATCCGCGCCCCGAACAATGTTGTGCGCCACCTTCTTTTTCACCACGCGCTCTAGCGCAGCGGCATTTGCGGAAAGAATTTCAGCAGGCCCACCGAAGGCTACTAGCAATCGTCGTATCGATTCGTCACCAAGACCGGTAATCAACCCAAGGGCGAGCCAGGATTCAATGTCCTGGATTGGCTTCATTTTGAAGTTAATCTATGAATGGCACGGTTTCCACATTGCGTCGTCCTTCAAGACGGCAGAACACTGTTCATTGTATTACGGCAGAGCCAAGGGATTTCTCAGGAAACGTGAGGCAAAGCTCTCGCGTATCGTCTGAACTCACTACATTAGTGAACAAGCATATTCGGTATGGGTAATCTCCGAGCAGACTGGAGAACATGCCGCTTGCGAGAATCGGGATATAATAGAATTGTAGAGAGGGAGCCAAAACTTGTAGGGGAGACATTCCCATTCACCAATAACAAGGCCAAAGGGAATCAGGAGAAATACTGTAATGATGTGGTTCAAATTTTGCCTTTAGATTGTTAAACATGCAAGCCTTTTTATGGCACTTCTAAAGATATTACAATACCCGGATGAACGCTTACACACGGTAGCAGGCCGAGTGTCGGAGATTACTGACGAAATTCGCACGTTAGTGCAAGATATGGCAGAAACGATGTACGCCGCTCCAGGAATTGGCTTGGCGGCGACCCAGGTTGATGTGCATCGGCGTGTAATTGTAATCGACATTTCCAATACTCATACTCAGTTACACGTGCTGATTAATCCCGAAATCACTGCCCGCAGCGGCGAGTCGGATTGCGAAGAAGGTTGCCTGTCCCTCCCGGGAGTATTCGGAAAAGTGCAACGCGCCGAACGGATTACAGTGGAGGCGTGGGATCGCAACGGCAGCCCCTTTGTGCTCGACGCCGATGGTTTGCTGGCAGTGTGCATTCAACACGAAATGGATCATTTGGTAGGCAAGGTATTTGTCGAGTACTGGTCCCGGATGAAGCAATCCCGTATTCAGACCAGATTGAAAAAGCAGATGCGAAAGGTGATGTGACAATAAGTTTTTTGCCTATCGGCAAATGGGGCCAGCGACTGACCGCTCACTTTTCACTCATTTCTCAGTTGGCGCTATGATCTACCGAGGCTTTTTGCGCCACTTGTCCTTCACCCTCAATGGTGATCTAGACGGTGGATTTAGGCTAACTTGCACGCAACATGAAAATTATTTTTGCAGGCACTCCGCCATTTTCCGTCCCCGCGCTTGAAGCCCTGGCGGACGCCGGGCATGAAATTGCGTTAGTGTTGACCCAGCCTGACCGTCCTGCAGGGCGGGGCATGAAGACCACCGGAAGTGCTATTAAGTTGCTGGCACAACAACGTAAATTTGCCTTATTGCAACCGGTTTCGCTCAAACGTCCCGAATTACACACACAACTGGATGCTGTCGGTGCAGATGTGATGGTAGTCGCGGCTTATGGGCTAATTCTGCCCTCGATTGTTTTGAATATTCCGCGTCTTGGTTGCCTTAATATCCACGCTTCATTACTGCCACGGTGGCGGGGAGCAGCCCCCATCGAGCGGGCGATATTGGCCGGTGATGAGGAAACCGGAATCACGATCATGCAGATGGACCAAGGTCTGGATACTGGCGCAATCCTATGGCAACGAAGTGTTGGGATCGCACAAGACGACACCGCCCAGACTCTGCATGACAAGCTCGCCTTACTGGGAGCGCTTTGCATCGTGGAAGCACTAACGTATTTGCAACAGGGAAAAGTTTCCTCAATTCCTCAGAATGAAGTGGCCGCGAAGTACGCGCCCAAACTGGAAAAAAACGAAGCGAAAATTGACTGGCGGTTGAACGCGGTATGTATCAGCCGCGCCGTACGGGCATTCAATCCCCGTCCAGGTGCGCACTCGCGAGTGCGCGGCATTTCCATGAAAGTATGGCAAGCAAGCACAGCTGCGGGTGCTGTCGGCAGAGCAGGGGAAATTGTTGCAACAAGGCACGATGGCATCGTGGTTGCGTGTGGAGAGGGTTCGCTCGTACTGGAAATCGTGCAAAAATCTGGGGGAAAAAAATTGACTGCGGCGCAATTTCTTTCGGGCCATTCCTTGCAGCCCGGTGATTGTTTTGACCCTAAGTCCGGCAGCTGACCACTCATTTTTCAGTTTTTTAATTTAACGCATGCCTTGCAACCGCTTCTTGCCTCACTTGAACTTCACCTTTTTGGTGAGTTCGCTACAACCACCGGATTTAGTTTAAGGCAGGAATGACTAAAACTCAGCATGTAGCCGCCGCAACAGTGGTTAAAGTACTGGCCGGCGCGAGCTTGACTGGGGTATTGCAGGACTGTTGGCGTACCCATGCCGATCTTTCCGGCCAGCAGCGCGGAGCAATTCAGGATTTAAGTTACGGTGTGCTGCGCTTTTATGGCCAACTCGACGCGTTGCTAGGGTTGCTGCTGAATAAGCCGCTGTGGGATCAGAATCTACGTTGTTTATTGTTGGTAGGTTTGTATCAACTGGAATACAGCAAGACTTCAGTGCACGCGGTTGTGGATAACGCCGTATCCGCTTCTCTCGGCCTCAAAGCTAGCAAAGGTGCACAAGGGCTGGTCAATGCAATTCTGCGCAACTTCATACGTCAACGCGCAACTCTGCTGGAACGGGCGGCCGAAAGCGAAGTAGGACGTTATTCTCATCCCCAGTGGTGGATAGACAAACTCCATATGCAATATCCACAAGGCTACCAAGCGGTATTGGAGGCCGGCAATCAACGCCCACCCATGACACTGAGGGTCAACCGGCGCAAGCTCAGTGTCATGGAATACCGGAAGGGACTCATTCAAAACGGTATGAATGCACATCTTTTATGGAACGATGCACTCGAATTGGAATGGCCGGTGCCGGTGGAAAAACTTCCGGGATTTGCCGAAGGGCTGGTGTCAGTGCAGGATGCAGGTGCACAGTTGGCCGCTCCACTGCTGGACGCACAGGATGGCATGAGAATATTGGATGCCTGCGCTGCTCCCGGAGGCAAAAGCGCGCATTTGCTGGAATTGGCGGAAATGGAATTGACCGCGCTCGACAATGACATCGTGCGAGTTGCGCGTATAACACAAAACTTCTCGCGGCTGGAACTTAAGCCGCATCGCATCATCCACGGCAATGCGGCCCAACCTGCGGGATGGTGGGATGGCAAGCAATTTGATCGTATTTTGGCCGATGTACCTTGCTCCGCCTCAGGCGTGGTGTGCCGCCACCCCGATATCAAATGGCTGAGACGCGAGAGCGACCTTTTCCGATTTTCTGCAAGACAGCGGGAAATCCTCGACGCCTTATGGCAGATGCTGACCAGAGGTGGTAAATTGCTCTACGCCACCTGTTCGATCTTCGCCGAGGAAAATAAGCTGCAGGTGGAAGAGTTTTTGCGCCATCATTCAGACGCCCGTCTACTGCCTCTTTCCCAGGTCGAAACAATTGACGGGCAGCTGTTGCCGAATTCCCATCACGACGGTTTCTTTTATGCCCTGCTGCAGAAAGCCTGATTCCTTCGTGCGACTGTTACATGCGGCTGCGACAGTACTGCTGACCGTAGCGCTGTTGCTGGGCGGCACTGCCCATGCTGAAGGCATACACATAAAGTCTATCGTAATAGATGTGGTGGACGGAGGCTATCACTTTGACGCTGATTTCGAAATCGCGCTCAGCCCCAAGCTCGAACGTGCACTCGAAAAAGGTATCGTGCTTTATTTCGTAACCGAACTCAACCTGATGAACTCGCGCTGGTACTGGCTGGACGAAAGAGTTGCTCACAGCAGAGTGCGGGAAGGACTGAGCTACTATGCGCTCACTCGTCAATACCGTTTAAGCCGTGGGACATTATCGCAGAACTTCGGCACACTGAATGAGGCATTACAGGCTTTGGGCCGGGTGCGCGACCGTCCCATTATCGCAAGTTCCGAGTTGAGACAGGATACGGAATACACTGTGGAATTTCGTATGCGACTTGATATATCGGCATTGCCTAAACCGTTCCAGGTAGAAACGCTTGGCTCCAGGGAGTGGGATCTAAGTTCGGGCACGCTGCAATGGAGTACAAAATTACCATTGCAGAAGCTTCAAGATAGCGCCAGGCCGTGAAATACGTCATTATCATCGGGGCCGGGCTAGGTGCGGTCATGCTGTTTCTGCTCGCGAGCGCGGGTTCCGATACCGGGCTTTTTGAGCGCAAATATCGACTCCTTATCCGGCTCAATATCGGCTTGGTGCTGTTCCTCATGGCAGTGGTGGGGTATTTGCTATGGAGACTCAGGCGCAGGCTCAAGGCCGGCGTGTTTGGCTCCCGGTTGGCGCTGCGCCTGTTGCTGATCTTCTCGTTGATGGCTATTCTTCCAGGTGCACTAGTGTATGGTGTATCGGTACAATTTCTAGGAAAAAGTATCGAATCCTGGTTCGATGTCAAAGTAGACCGGGCGCTCGAAGGGGGTTTGAACCTGGGACGTACCATCCTCGACAATCTGCTGGAGGAACTCCGCAGCAAAGCCCGAGCCGCCGCAGTTACGCTATCCGCGCATTCCACTTCACCGTTGCCGACGCTAAACCAGTTGTTGGATCAATCACAGATACAGGAAGCAGCGTTGTTTAATCAGGACGGCAAGGTCATCGCATTTTCTGACACAAATGACAGCGGGTTGTTCCCGGAAACGTTAAGTCCGGCGGTAATGCGCCAGATAAGGACGGAGAAAGCTTACAGTGCGGTTGAATCTATTCCCGGCAAGGGTTTGTATTTACGGGTGATAATGCCAATCGATGTGCTGGGCATGGAAGGCGATGTCCCTGTGTTGCAATTATTGCAGCCGGTACCAAAACAACTTACCGAGGATGCGGAAATAGTGCAGGCAGCATATCGCGATTATCAGGAATTGTTGCTGTCGCGCGAAGGATTGAAAGGTCTCTATGGCGTAACGCTTACACTCACGCTACTGCTCTCCCTTTTTTCCGCTTTGGCTGCAGCATTTCTTATTAGTGAGCGGTTGAGCGCGCCCCTGGGCATGCTGGCAGAAGGCACTCGCGCCGTTGCTCAAGGTGACTTTAGCAGACGCCACCCGGTGCAAAGCCGGGATGAGATGGGAGTGTTGACGGAATCCTTTAATCTCATGACTCAGCAACTCGAAGAGGCCCGTGTGACAGCCCAGCGCAATCAACAGGAAGTGGAAAGTGCCAGAGCCTATCTTGAAAACATATTGGCCAACCTTTCATCGGGAGTCCTGGTATTTGATGAAAACTTATGCATGCGTACTGCAAACCTTAGCGCAGAACAAATTCTGAAGGTTCCACTGGGGGGTCTCGAGGGATTGACCATTGAAGAATGCGCGGTTCGCGAACCTCAACTGGGTTCTTTCAAAACGGAAATTCTCGAAGGATTTCATTCGGGAAAAAAGGGCGAATGGCAGTGCCAGGTAGAACGTTCCAGAGATGGCACCGACCAGGTCTTACTCCTACGAGGGACGCGTCTGCCGCAAGTATCCGGCGGCGGCGGTGTGGTGGTGTTTGATGACATTACGGGTTTATTGCAGGTGCAGCGTACTGCCGCGTGGGGCGAGGTGGCGCGGCGCCTGGCTCATGAAATCAAGAATCCTCTGACACCGATACAACTTTCCGCTGAGCGTATGCAGCACAAGCTCGCCGAGAAACTGAACGTTCAGGATGCACAAGTCTTGCGACGCTCCACTGAGACCATTGTTAATCAGGTTGCGGCGCTAAAAAAAATGGTCAACGAGTTCAGTGAGTACGCGCGGGCGCCTGAACTGGAATTTCATTTACTGGATTTCAACGGCCTGGTGCGGGAAGTGCTCACCTTATATGAAGTTAGCGTAGCAGTACCAGGATATCCACAACCACACATTTATTTAGCCTTGGCTCCGGATTTGCCGACGGTGAGAGGGGATTCCGCCCGATTACGCCAGGTTATCCACAATCTCTTGCAAAATGCTCAAGACACACTGATAGGCGCCGAGGAACCCGCTATCATGGTGCGAACCGAGATAGCCCCGGGCGGCGTACGATTTAGTGTGAGTGATAATGGCGGAGGGTTTCCGGAACAGGTCAGAGCGCGAGTGTTCGAGCCTTACGTTACCACCAAATCCAAAGGAACAGGGTTGGGGCTTCCCATCGTAAAAAAAATAGTCGAAGAACATAAGGGATTGATTCAAATTGAGAACATTCGACCTCATGGAGCAAGAATTTCGATTACCCTGCCAGCCGCGACAAGGAACAACTTGACGATCGATCACGAAATCACGTGATGACAACCCTTATGAATTCATATCCCGCCCACCTGATAGTGCCCTTTTTATAAACCCGCAATTGCAGCATAAATTTCACCACCTTGTAAAAGAGATTTAACTTTTGAATTATGAGTAACAATACAATACTTGTCGTGGATGATGAAATCGGCATACGTGAGCTATTGTCCGAAATCTTGCGTGATGAGGGCTATCGCGTGGCTCTTGCGGAAAATGCCGGGCAGGCGCGTAACTGGCGAAAACAGACGAGACCCGACCTGGTTCTCTTGGATATCTGGATGCCAGACACTGACGGCATCACCCTCCTGAAAGAGTGGGCGAGTGGCGGCCTGCTCACCATGCCGGTAGTGATGATGTCGGGACACGGCACCATAGATACCGCTGTGGAGGCAACGCGCATGGGCGCGTCCGGTTACCTTGAAAAACCAATTCCGCTACAAAGGCTGTTAAGCACGGTCGGGCGGGCGTTGCGCGGAGGACAAGTCAGCCCACCTACAATCCTTCCACTGGCCAGTTTGGGCAGAGGACCACTGATCGCCGATCTGAAAAAACGGCTGGAACAGGTAATCAACCTGAGAACGCCGCTGCTACTGACTGGAGAGCCGGGTACCGGCGTGGATCTTTGCGCGCGCTTTCTACATCGCCCAAACACTCCTTGGGTCGAGCCGGATACCCTTTCCGCCCTTACGAATGCCCCGTTTGACTTACTGGAACGTGCAAAGGGCGGACTGCTGTTTCTCAAGGAGATTGGAGATATCAACCGGCTCGCGCAAAAAGGATTACTGCTGCTGTTGGGTAAATTGGAAAAATACAGCGTGCGACTCGTAGTCGCCACATCAATGCCGCTAGCGGGACTGACAGCACAAGGCGTTTATGATGCCAGATTATACGAAATTTTGAGTGGTCTTTGCATCAATGTTCCCGCATTGAGGGAACACCGGGAAGACATCCCTGAACTCGCCACCCGGATACTCTCGCGCTGTATAGAATCGGGCGAAGTACCTCTGCGACAATTCAGCACCGCCGCGCTCAATGTCTTGCGAAACCAGGACTGGCCCGGCAATCTTGCACAACTTACCGGTGCGGTGCACTCTTTGGCGCTGACCTGCGCCGGCGATGAAATATCGGCTGATGACGTGAAGCAGATACTGGCATCATCATCGCCGGCACAAGCGGTCGCGGGTGTTCCGCTTAATATTCCATTACGTGAGGCGCGTGATATGTTTGAGAAAACTTATTTTGAACAACTCATTGACCAGGAAAGCGGCAATATGACCCGGGTGGCGGAGCGAGCCGGGCTGGAGCGCACTCATCTTTACCGCAAGCTCAAGCTATTGGGCATTAAGCTGCGGAACCACTGAGACCGGTTACTTCTTAAAATTCTTTCCGGGTATACTTTCCGGGTATATTTAATCTGGCGCAATTCGAGTTTGTCATAGTTGTCTGACATCGTATCTTAAGCGATAATAACGGCTTTGCCGACCCGCACCGCTACCCGGGTTAGGGGGCGGTTTTTTTATTTGCGATATATCCGTTGAACGAGGGAGCCTGTGTCCATGGGAACATTTAGAGATTTTGACGCGCCGGTGTTCAAGAACCTAACCAGCGCTATCCGCGCGCTGGCTATGGACGCTGTCCAAAAAGCCAACTCGGGCCATCCCGGCATGCCCATGGGCATGGCGGAGATAGCTGAAGTATTATGGATTCATCATTTGCGCCATAACCCTGCCAATCCCAAGTGGATTGACCGCGACCGATTCGTATTGTCCAATGGGCATGGCTCGATGTTAATTTATGCCTTGCTGCACCTTACCGGCTACGACTTGCCGATGGAGGAAATCAAGCGCTTCCGCCAACTTCATTCCAAGACTCCCGGCCATCCTGAATATGGTTATACGCCGGGGGTGGAAACCACCACGGGCCCGTTGGGACAAGGCCTTGCCAACGCAGTGGGTATGGCGCTGGCAGAACAAATAGTTGCCGCAGATTTTAATCGCCCCGGCTTTGATATTGTCAACCATTATACTTACGTATTTCTTGGCGATGGCTGTTTAATGGAAGGGATTTCGCACGAAGCCTGCTCACTGGCGGGCACGCTGGGACTGGGCAAGCTGATCTGTTTTTACGATGACAATGGCATTTCCATCGACGGTCATGTGCAAGGCTGGTTTACCGACGACACGCCCAAGCGTTTCGAAGCTTACGGTTGGCACGTAGTGCCCAATGTCAACGGTCACGACCCGGTCGCTATTGAGGCGGCTATCGAAGCGGCCAAGCAGGCCAGCGGCAAACCTTCGATGATCTGTTGCAAAACCGTGATCGGCATGGGCTCACCCAATAAGGCGGATACTCACGAAGTCCATGGCGCCGCGCTGGGAGACATGGAGATAGCCGCCACTCGTCCGCATATTGGCTGGCATCATCTGCCGTTCGAAATCCCCAATGATGTTTATTCAATGTGGGATGGGCGCGCAAAAGGCGAAAAACTGGAGACCGAGTGGAACCGCAAATTTGCCGAGTATGTCGAGAAGTACCCTGCCGAAGCCGCCGAGTTCACGCGGCGCATGTCGGGCGACTTGCCGGATGGCTGGCGCGAGCATGTGGACGGATTGATCGGTCGTGCCGACGCCAAGCAGGAAACTATCGCGAGCCGCAAAGCTTCCCAGAACGCCATTGAAGGCCTTGCGCCAACTTTACCCGAACTGATCGGTGGTTCCGCGGACCTGGCCGGTTCCAATCTTACTCTTTGGTCAGGTTCGAAGACTGTCGGTCACGGAACCGGAGGCAATTATATTTATTACGGTGTACGTGAGTTTGGCATGAGTGCCGTGATGAACGGGCTGTCGCTGCACGGTGGCATCATCCCTTACGGCGCCACGTTCCTTATGTTTTCGGAATATGCCCGCAATGCCTTGCGCATGGCGGCACTGATGAAAATCCGCAACTTGTTTGTGTTTACACATGATTCGATTGGCTTGGGCGAAGATGGGCCGACACACCAACCGGTGGAACAGACAGCGACGTTACGTTATATTCCCAACATGGATGTATGGCGGCCCTGCGATACGGTCGAGTCAACCGTGGCCTGGGCACGGGCAATTGAACGCAAGGATGGTCCCTCAACGCTGATTTTCAGCCGCCAGAATCTGCCTTTTCAGAAACGTGATGCCGCTACCATCAAAAGGATCGACAAGGGCGGCTATATCCTGTCCGAAGCCGCAGGCGGCAAACCACGAGCAATTATTATCGCCACCGGTTCTGAAGTCGGGTTGGCAATGCTCGCACAAAAGGCGCTAGCCGAAACAGGTGTTCACGTACGCGTGGTCTCAATGCCCTGCACAAGCCTTTTTGATCGCCAGGATTTCACCTATAAAGATAGCGTATTGCCAAAGGGTACAGGACGCGTGGCGGTGGAAGCCGGCATCACGGATTACTGGCGCAAATACGTAGGGCTCGAAGGGGCTGTGGTTGGCATGGATACATTTGGCGAATCGGCACCTGCTGGTGATTTATTCAAGCACTTCGGCTTCACCGTCGAGAATGTGATCAAAGCGGTGAATAGTGTGATTTAATTCTCAGCCGGTCGGCAACGTAGGAGCGGCAACGCCGGCGGCGCCACGGAAATTTTCGCGCCGCGGTTCGATTTTTTATCCAAGGAGTTCAAAACATGACAATCAAAGTCGGTATCAATGGGTTTGGTCGCATTGGGCGCATGGTGTTCCGTGCGGCAATACAAGATTTCAAAGACATTGAAGTGGTCGCTATCAACGATCTGCTTGAACCTGATTACCTGGCCTATATGCTGCAGCATGATTCCGTGCATGGCCGTTTCAAAGGGAACGTCGCTATCGAAGGCAACACGCTGGTAGTTAACGGCAAGAAGATCCGGCTGACCGCCATCAAAGATCCCGCTGAACTGAAATGGGGCGAGGTGGGCGCCGATATCGTCATTGAGTCCACCGGTCTCTTTCTCACCAAGGAAACCTGCGAGAAACACATCACCGCCGGCGCCAGAAAAGTCATCATGTCAGCCCCGTCCAAGGATGATACGCCCATGTTTGTGTATGGTGTAAATGATAAAACATATGCCGGCCAAGCCATCATTTCCAACGCTTCATGTACCACCAACTGTCTCGCCCCCGTCGCTAAGGTGTTGAATGACACCTGGGGTATCAAGCGTGGCCTGATGACCACCGTTCATGCGGCCACCGCCACCCAGAAGACCGTCGATGGCCCTTCTAACAAGGATTGGCGCGGGGGGCGCGGCATTCTCGAAAATATCATTCCGTCTTCGACTGGCGCAGCCAAGGCCGTCGGCATGGTTATTCCGGAACTGAACAAGAAGCTCACCGGCATGGCTTTCCGCGTGCCGACTTCCGACGTTTCAGTGGTCGATCTCACCGTTGAATTGAGCAATGATGCAACCTACGAGGAAATTTGCGCCGCCATGAAGAGTGCATCAGAGGGATCAATGAAGGGCGTGCTCGGCTATACCGATGAGAAAGTCGTTTCCACTGATTTTCGAGGTGAAAGTTGCACATCCATTTTTGACGCCGAGGCCGGCATGGCTTTAGATAGCAGTTTCGTCAAAGTCGTTTCATGGTACGACAACGAGTGGGGCTACTCCAGCAAGATTCTGGAAATGGCCCGCGTTGCAGCCAAATAGTTTGCGGTGAGGTGTGTGGCAGGATTATTAAAAAAACTGCCGGCTCCGCTTCTCACATCTTCCGCTCCCACTTCGATGAGGCATAAGGAATAGCCCAACGACATCTTATGCCATACAAATTTGGAGCTTCCAGTGTCTGTTATTAGAGTTATCGACCTCGATCTCAAAGGCAAGCGCGTGTTCATTCGTGCCGATCTCAATGTTCCCGTTAAGGACGGCAAGGTTACCTCCGATGCCCGTATTGCCGCTTCCATGGCCACTATTAATCACTGCCTGAAACAAGGAGCGAAAGTAATGGTGACCTCGCATCTGGGCCGTCCTGATGAAGGCGTGTGGTCCGAGGAGAATTCGCTCAAGCCGGTTGCCGACAATATCGCTGCCCGCCTGGGTAAGCCTGTGCGCCTGATCAAGGATTGGGTGGAGAACGCATTCGAGATCGCCGAAAGCGAACTGGTCGTTCTGGAAAATTGCCGCATCAATAGAGGTGAAAAGAAAAATGTTGATGAGACCGCACAAAAATATGCCAGGCTGTGCGATGTATTTGTGATGGATGCCTTCGGCACAGCGCACCGCGCTGAAGCCTCGACCCACGGAATTGCCAAGTATGCTCCTGTTGCTTGTGCGGGTATTCTATTGACGGAAGAACTGGACGCGCTGACGAAAGCCCTGCTGAATCCCGCGCGCCCCATGGTCGCCATTGTCGGAGGGTCCAAAGTTTCAACGAAGCTTACCGTTCTCGAGTCTTTATCCGAAAAAGTAGACCAGATGGTAGTTGGTGGGGGCATCGCCAATACTTTCCTCAAAGCTGCCGGCAAAAATATTGGAAAATCCTTATGCGAAAATGATCTGACATCTACCGCAAAAATGCTGATGGATAAGATGGCAAAACGCCACGCTTCCATCCCTATTGCTGTGGATGTCGTGACTGGAAAAAAATTCGATGCGAATGAACCGGCAATATTGAAAGATGCCGATGCGGTGGCCGATGATGAAATGATTTTCGACATCGGCCCGAAGAGTGCAAAAGAACTGGCGGACATCATTATGAAAGCTGGCACCGTTGTTTGGAACGGCCCTGTTGGCGTATTCGAATTCGATCAATTCGGCGCCGGCACGAGAACTATCGCCATGGCTATCGCCGATACCAAAGCCTTTACCCTGGCAGGCGGCGGCGACACTATCGCTGCGATCCAAAAATACGGTATCTATGACAAGGTTTCCTACATATCCACCGCTGGCGGTGCGTTTCTGGAATTTCTCGAAGGCAAGAAGCTCCCCGCGGTAGAAATACTCGAGCAGCGAGCACGCTGACTTGCACGGTTAACGCATGCCATATCCCATTCAAATGATTAGAAGAACAAAAATAGTCGCTACTCTCGGCCCCGCATCAAGCGATCCCAAAGTGCTGGAGCGCATGATAAACGCCGGGGTGGATGTCGTCCGTATCAATTTTTCTCATGGTACCAGGGAGGAGCACATTGAAGCGGCTGAACTGACCCGTTCGCTTGCGCGGGCTGCGGGCCATGCCGTCGGTGTGCTGGCGGATTTGCAGGGACCAAAAATCCGGATTGGCAAATTTGAGAAAGGAAAAATTGCGCTCCGAACCGGTGACAAATTTATACTTGACGCCGAATGTGCTCTTGGCAATCAGGAGCGGGTTGGGCTGGATTATAAAGAACTGCCAAATGACGTCGAAACAGGTGCGACACTGATCCTGGATGATGGCCGCATCGTGCTTGGTGTGTCCGGTGTCGACGGACACCAGGTGTATTGCGTAGTTGAACAAGGCGGCGTGCTGTCCAACAATAAAGGTATCAACCGCAAGGGTGGAGGACTTAGCGCTCCCGCGTTAACCGGCAAAGATGTGGAGGATATCAGGACTGCTGCGGCGCTTAAGGCAGATTACCTTGCAGTATCTTTCCCACGCTCCGGTGACGATATGCGCTGGGCACGTGACGTGATGCGCGAAGCCGGCGGTAAAAGTTTACTGATGGCAAAAATTGAGCGGTCCGAAGCAATCCTGGCGCTGGATGACATTTTGCAAGCCTCTGACGCGATCATGGTAGCGCGTGGTGATCTTGCGGTAGAAGTAGGCGACGCAGTGGTGCCGGCGCTTCAGAAGCGCATGATACGCACGGCCCGTGCCAACAACAAACTGGTGGTAACCGCTACGCAGATGATGGAATCAATGGTTACCAGTCCGATTCCAACGCGTGCAGAAGTATCCGACGTAGCTAATGCGGTGCTTGATGGCACGGATGCAGTGATGCTGTCGGCGGAATCCGCCACGGGACAGTACCCCGTCGAAGCAGTTGCAGCCATGGCCAGGGTCTGCCTTGAGGCAGAAAAGGAATACCTCGTAAACAACGAACTCCGCCGGCTTCAGGGTGGCGTTTCGGACACCATCGAGGAAGCAATTGCCCGTGCCACGATGTTTACCGCCGGGGGTCTGAAAATCCGTGCCATCGCCGCTCTTACACAGAGCGGCCACACGGTATTGCTGATGTCGCGCCGAAGCTCCAATGTACCCATATTTGCTTTAAGCCCGCAAGAGGATACACGTCGTAAAATGACCTTGTTTCGCGGTGTCTACCCGCTAAAATTTGGTGGCGGCTCACGTGATCCAGAGGTCATCCTGAATCATGCGGAAAACGAGTTACTCAAGCGCGGGGCGGTGCGCAACGGCGATCTGATTATCATAACCATCGGTGAACCAGTGGGCAAGGCGGGCGGCACCAATACTATGAAAATTGTTAAGGTAGGGGAATACAGAAAGGGATAAAGCTCGGGTTTTAAGCATTTGATGGCATCCGAGTTCTCTTCTTTTCAGTTCACTGTTAACGATTCACCATACTTAGATTCTAACTTGGAGGAGGCTCAAAATGGCACTCGTATCATTGCGTCAACTTTTGGATCATGCGGCGGAAAACGGCTATGGATTGCCCGCTTTCAACGTCAATAATCTTGAGCAGATTCAGGCCATCATGCAGGCGGCCGATGAATGCAACAGCCCGGTAATCATGCAGGGTTCCGCCGGTGCGCGCAAATACGCCGGTGAAGCTTTTTTGCGCCACCTGATTGCGGCGGCGGTAGAGTCTTATCCGCATATTCCCATCGTCATGCATCAGGATCATGGTGCATCCCCGGCGGTATGTATTAATGCCATCCGCAGCGGTTTTTCCAGTGTGATGATGGACGGCTCATTGGAGTCAGACGCGAAGACCCCATCATCCTATGAATACAACGTCGAGGTCACTGCCAAGGTGGTGGAAATGGCGCATGCGGTCGGTGTTTCTGTCGAGGGCGAACTGGGTTGTCTGGGTTCGCTCGAGTCCGGCATGGGGGAAGCGGAGGACGGTCACGGCGCCGAAGGCAAGCTGTCCCATGATCAATTGCTGACAGATCCGGAACAGGCCGCCGACTTTGTGAAGCAAACCGGGGTCGATGCGCTGGCTATTGCCATCGGGACGTCCCACGGCGCATACAAATTTACGCGCAAACCGACTGGCGACATTCTCGCTATCGAACGCGTCAAGGAGATCCACCAGCGGATACCCAACACTCATCTAGTGATGCACGGCTCCAGTTCCGTGCCACAGGACTGGCTTGACATCATCCGCGAATATGGTGGAGAAATGAAAGAGACCTATGGTGTGCCGGTCGAGGAAATTCAGGAGGGGATCAAGCACGGCGTGCGCAAGATTAATATCGATACGGATATCCGCCTCGCCATGACCGGCGCCATCCGCCGCCATCTTGCCAAAAACAAGAGCGAGTTCGACCCGCGCAAATTCCTCAAGGACGCAACCGCTGCAGCGAAGGATATTTGTAAAGCACGCTTCGAAGCATTTGGCTGCGCCGGTCAAGCCGGCAAAATTAAACCCGTCATACTGGAGAGTATGGCGAATAAATATGCCAAGGGCGAATTAAAAGCCGTTATCAAATAAATGCAACAAAGCGGGGAACCAATCCGAGCTACTTATCCTCCTTTTCTATTATTCTTATTAAGAATAATAGAAAAATTGGGACAGACAAAAAGGCGGCCAGCATTGACCGCCTTTTTGCTTGCTGAAACGCAGTCCGGATTTGGACAGCGTGAGAAATTGCAATTGATAAAAATGCCGTTACTTATCCGGTAGCCTACGGCTAAATCTCAGTCTGCTTCGCCGCCGCTAGTTCGGTAAGCAACACCTCTTGAGCGCAGAGTTTCTTGCCCCGACGGACAGATTTAAGGTGATAGT
>JALYOY010000192.1 GCA_030856655.1 Pseudomonadota bacterium
GTCTTATTCTCCGCATTGCTTTCCGCCCAGGTGCTGGCACAGAAAGAGCCTCGGGAATATCCTTGGGAAAAGGCTGCGAGAATTATAGAAGCAGATGAGGCAAAAGCGCGTGGGTCCAAAAAAGCAGAGCAGCAGCGCGAGGCCGATACCAAGCCTGAGAAAAAAATCGACGCTGAAAATAAGAAGGGCAAATAGGACGGCCTGAGTGGCGACCGTAAACGCTGTCCTGTGTCCGTTGGCACCATTAAAAACATCGTTGGAAAAGTCCGGGGACGTTAGTGGGCGCCTTGATCTTCTACATTGCGATCTATTTCATGGGCTACTACGCGGCACACCTGCTCAACCAGATGGCTGGGCACGGCTTGATTCGGAACCGGCGCATTGCCGGTCTTGTTCTCGTTGTCATGGTCGGCATGGTTCACGGCTATAAGATAATCAGCACATCGCCTCCTCACGACCATGACGACGGAGCAGCCGCTACGCTTGGCCTTTATGTCGTCATGCCGGTCGCAATCATCGTAATTGCCGTTTTATTTCTCATGTGGCAGGAAGGAAATGATAAAGACATATAAAGTCGTATTCGGTACCTGTCGTGGCTGTTTTTGTTTATAACGGGATCGTCGTCATATTTTTTCTCAGGCTCTTCTGCAATAGCCGATAAGTATCCAGATCGAAGTTCAAGGATGAGCGTGTCTTCAAGACTTCTTCAAGCTCCGCCTCGTCTTCCACAGTTCCCAAGTGGCACCAGTTATCAAAAATATGAATCTGGCTGCGACGGGTAGCTTCCCAATATTCGCGAATGCCGATCCTGCCCGGATAAGGCCACCTCTTCAGCCGGTGTGGAACCAACGCCTGTTTGAGACGCAAGTAATGAAGATCCGTGGATTCCTTGCCCGCACATACCCCATCACAGCGTTTGAGTTGATGCGCAAAACAGACACCTTTACCGCTTTCAATACCGAGAATCCACGGACACAGCCTATTGTCGGTAGCCATTCCGCGAAGCGCTTCGATCGCCGCCCTTCTTGAACGGAAGAGACCGAACAAATGTTCGAATAATGCTGGATGTATAGCATTTTCCGCGACGATGTTAATCAATGGTATTTGATTGAGGCCACCTGCCAGACTCAGCGAGAATAATTCTTTCGAAGAACGCAGGCGCCGGTTATGGACTGGCCGGCGTTCTTTTATCAACCTCGATTCCAATAATAGCGCCCCAAGTTCTCCGGCAGTTTCCATCCATTCGACCCCGCTGACCTGCTGCCCGATACGCATGTCCTTGCTGCACGCATGATCGCTGCTGAAATGAGACATGACGCGAGACCGCAAGGCAACACTCTTGCCTATATAAAGCGGCAGGTCATTTTCGCCATAAAAAATATATACTCCCGGACTGTCAGGAATCTCATCCAGGAAGGCGGCATCGAGGCCGGCTGGCAAGCTTGGACCCTTCAGCAGCGAGGCGACCGCTTCCAGAACCTGAGTTTCCCCCAATTCGCGTTTGGCTAACTCAAGATAAGCCACCACCAGCTCGACATCGCCCATCGCCCGATGACGTGCATGGGTGGTGAGCCCGTGGCGGCGCATGATGGCGTCAAGGCCATGACCGCGATGCTGGGGATAGAGCTTGCGGGACAGCTTCACCGTGCACAGGACTTTTGGCCGAAGCACGGCGCCAAGGCGTTTGAATTCGCTCTTGAGAAAGCCATGATCAAACCGAACATTGTGAGCGGCCAGCACCGCCCCTTCAATGCAGCTATAGAGCTTGTGAGAGATTTCCGCGAAAGTGGGAGCAGTCCTCACCATTTCATTGGTGATGCCCGTCAGGTGAGAAATGAATGGCGGGATGCTGATGCCGGGATTAACCAGCGTTTCCCAGCGGTCAGTTTCTATTCCGTTTTCAAATCGAATGAGGGCGATTTCGGTAATACGATCGTGCAAAGGCGTAGTCCCGGTGGTCTCAAGATCCAGGATTACGTAGTGGGGCAGGGTGGAAAATTGTTTCATTCTTTGCGTTTAATATCGTTGTATCCGGCTCCCTGCATCAGTGGATGCGCTTCTTCCAAATGTGCTTATGAACCATTTCCGGTTTGATGTTTATGTATTTATGCAGGATGGGTGGAGGCAGCATAACCCATCAAAACCGCTGGGATAGCTCCACGGCGTCCGGCTGTCGCCAGCTGGCGGCATCGTGAGGCAAGCGGAGGATGGTGAGGTACTGGAATAAGCTGAACGATGGGTTGCGCTTCGCTCAACTCATCCTACTGAAAACCGTATGGCATATTTTCAAAGAGTATGAGGCGGGTCTCAATGAACGCGGTGTTTTAGTGATTGATCGATCTACTGAGTCCCAAATTACTACCGTGATGACTATCACTCATCAATCGGCTGTCGTCGCAAAAATCGCTGATATTCTTCTTCGGTTAGCGGGCGATTTGGCGCCTCAACAACATCGTTCCATGCCTCAAGCTCAGGAGCGTAGCTTGCTCGCATCTTGTACGGGAATATCTCCCTCAACCGCCCTTCCGATGCGAGTTTCAGAATGTCTATTTCGTCCTTAGAGGCCAAGCTGAGAATTGCCTCGGTGATGTCGTCAAAGGACTCGACTGTTGAGACGCCTTGGCCTTGAGCCTCGACCCCAACTGTGAGGAATTGTGAACTAAATTCAATGGGCATTTGATACCTCCATATATCACGTAGATCGCGTAGGACTGGCGCCCAATAACTCGAACTAACGGTACGGATTCAACTCTTGCACTAGCGAATCCGCAAGACTTTCATCAGTATAGAAGAATCTTCCATCGCTTGCACGTCCAACCGACATGATTGTACCTTTGCACAAATGGCTGAGTTTGCAATGATTCAGATAAAAATCCTGTAGTCTATCTCCACCTGCTCTCGCGCAATGCAGTCCTATACGTCCTTCCAGGCCCATATTCATGCTTGCTACTAAAGCGGTGTCTATTAATATTCTTCCGAGTGAAGGAGCTGTTTGTACCCCTAGCTTAGCAAGTGCGGTTCTCGGAGCCGAACTGATGAACCAGACGAATACTGCTTCCTGTTCGTTTACAGGCAGGTGAGGATACCTTTCGATAAACAGGCTCATGGCGGCAGGCACCGCCTGCCCTGATTGGTTCCTGATTAAGGGTGTTAGAGCAATACATCGACGCCGTCGCTTGGCATACTGAGCAATTGGAAACACCGAACGAAGCAACGCCCAACTCCAATACTTATCAGCCCTTGCTGAGCCCGATAAAATGTGCGGTTGGATTCTCACATCCCAGGTAACAGCATGTTCCATCGACATGATGCTCGTACGGATGGGAATTGCGGAATTGCCGCTGCGGTCCGGTGCTTGCCGAACGTAGGAAATTGGAGTGAGTGTCATATGATTTGATATGATTTTGTCTTGATGCACTGGCTCTAGATGATCATTACCGGCGCTGTGAATCTGAGGCGCACTTTTCCTTCAAGAAAGATCTTAATCTCGAAATCAGCACCTAGCTTTCCGTCGGTTGGGGAAATTAGCTCTTCAGGCCATTTACTCTTTATCTTTCTGCGGGCATCTATCGGCGCATATTTTATTAAAACTTTGGCTTGAATATCTGCATAATAATCTGTTGCAACGTTATGATCTATAGAAAGGCAACATGATTTCTGCCTTGACGCGTACCGTGAGGCGTGATTCCAAAATTGAACAATAAGGAGTTTTTCATGAAAAAGTTACTCGTCCTGGCCATCGCTCTGATAGCCCCTGCCTTTGCAGCCTTTGCTGAAACCAAAGCGCTCAGTGACGGGGAAATCATCGGTATCGTCATGGCGGTGAATCAGGCTGAAATCGACGCCGGCAACTTGGCGCAATCCACGTCATCGCACCCTGAAGTCAAGATGTTCGGGCAACGCTTGGCCGGCGAGCATAATGAGTCCAACTCGCTGTTCAGTGATTGGGCGAACAAGCAAAATATAACGCCTCAGAGCAATTCAACCAGCGATAGCTTGAAAGCTGCCGGGGAAAAATACCTGGAGAAGCTCAAGGGGCTGGGGGGTATATTGTTCGATCTGGATTATATGGGTCATGAAGTGGAATCCCACCAACAAGCGCTCGACCTATGGGACAGCAAGCTCATCCCTGGCGCCAAGGATGAGGAGTTGAAGCGCCTGCTGAGCCTGATGCGGTTACGGTTTGCCGCTCATCTTGAGAATGCCAAGCTGATTAAGGCCTCGCTGGGTAGAAAGAAATAACAGGCAGAAGCAGGCCGGATTAGTGAAAGCGATAGTTACGTTACCGACATCAACGAGGGACAGGTGGCGGGGTGGGCCAAAGGCGGCCAATGGTTCTATGCATGCTTTATCGCCGGACGCAATGGATCAGGCATGAGTGGTCTCAATTCACCCCTGACCCATCAGGGAATTAATCGCATAGACGTTTCGCAATAGCCTGGGGATAGTTGTATAATCCAAGTCAAGGAACCTAGACAGTTCCGACGAATTGTTTTTGCCAGCTAGCCTGACCCTTCATTCAGGCACCGCCGGCCTTGCAGAACAACCACATTGCCAACGGCTTATTTGGATAGGGTGGCTCGCGAGATGTGGAAGCAACGGTGCCATGCAATGCGCCAATTACCGTTCGCGATGGCGATACGCGGCATCTTTCTTTAATCGATACTTGAGGACAATCAACAATGTATAATAATCGAGTTGTGATCCGCGCTGTCTGTGGGTTGGCGTTGCTGCTGCCCGGAATGGCGAGTGCCGCTATCGCCTATGACGAGACTGCAAGCGGCGATTTCGCGGCTGCCAACCTGGAGTCATCCGGGATCAGTCCGGGAACGTTTGCCGGGGTAATGACAGCTGGGGTCCACACCATTACGGGCACTTTTGGAAATTCCGATGCAGCCGGCAGGGACACAGACGTCTTCAGTTTTGAAATTCCCGCCGGCCAGCAGCTTACAGCGATTGATTTGACATTCACCACTGTCAGCGGAAATGCCAACCGCGGCGCCTACTTCGGGATACAGGGCGGACTGGAGATCGGCACCGGCTCTGCAACGGTCGGTTCCAATCTCAGTAATGCGCTTGTCGCGGAAAGCGGCGACATCCTGAGCAGATTCGCCCTCGGTCCCGAGTTTGGCGGAACCGGTCTGACGGCCCCGTTGGATGCCGGCAACTACACCATGTTCCTGTCGGAAACGGCGGCTGTTGTCGACTACCGGATGGATCTCAATGTCAGTGCCGTACCCGAGCCGGAAACCTATGCCATGTTGCTGGCCGGCTTAGGCTTGATTGGCGCGACGGCTCGCCGGAAAAAGACTTCTCTCGGCAAGTAAGCTCGAATATGCTTCGGGAGGGGGCTTCGGCCCCCTTTTTAATTCTGGTTCCGGGCGAAACGGATTTGGGGAGCCGCAATAGCAAAAGGCGGCCTAAATCGTTATTCGTTAATTTCATTCAACTTCGCCGCCGCCAGGCGAACGGCTTCGCGCAGGGTCGGCCCGCTAGCCTTGATCTCGTCGCAATACAAGGTGAAGCCGCCGAGATATTCGGGCGTCGGCCGGTTATAAACCGCCTGGTCGCAATATTCGCCCAGCCAGTCCAGTATCTCCGTATCGGTGAGATTGAGGAGCGCTGGGCGGTGTTCGGTCCATAATTCAGCCCAGCGTCCCATGATCAACTCCTTTGCCGACGATTACCATTATTAAGTTGGCCCATTCAAGTCGGGTCGAGCTCCGCGCCAGGCACGGCCTGGACATTTCTTTGCGCTTTTCCGTCGCCGACCGCTTGTCTTTTCACGCCACTGGGGACTTACTGGATCGAGGCTATGCCGGCTCGGGCTGCACATCTGTTTCGCGGTACTGATATGCTGCGATGTCTTGCAGCATTGAGCAGATATTACAAGTTATACTTGTATTTGTCAAGCAGTACTTGCGCCGGAATAATGGGGGGAGCGCTACTGATCCTGTAGCGGATTACGCGGAAGGGCGAAGAGAAGTGTTACCGCTGCGGAGTCCGCACGAAAGGGAGGTCATTCCCGCCACGTTCATAGGTCTTCCCGGGGCCATACTCGATTACGTGGTCATCTTTAAAAATCACCGAATAATCGACCAGGTTGTACGCCGAGCCGGTGAAAGCAGACCAGCCACCGGGCCGCCGCTTGACGTAGAGCAACACTTCATACTCACCGTTGCGCTGATAACCGTCGGGGCTACCAGCGCGTTTTATGACTTCGGCTTTTGTCATGCCTTCGCGCAGGCCATCCATCTTTTCGGCCGTGACGCAAGAGGCCAGGATCAGTGTGCTGAGCAAGGCAAGAATGATGGACTTCATGATTAAACTCCAAAGGGACTACGATTAATGGCCAAGCGCTTTAACGTGGGTTGGAATGCCCGGCTATCCCTTTGAATATCTCGCGATGAACAAGAAGGAAAAAAGGCCGTGACGACCAGATTCAAGAGGACTCTGAGTGCCGCCGCCGATTATCTTACCTGACGCCAGCAGCAGGATCAACCGCTACCAGCGGGCTCAATCACACGAATTGAAGTAGACGGCGCGGGCATAACCGGTCTCGGTACCCTAAGGGGCTGCTAGCTTTCCAATTCCTTGATGAGCAGCGCGACTTCGGCGACTTCCGCCAGAACTTCCTTTACCGCTTGCTCGAGTGTGTAGTTGCGCTTTTCCGCTGCTTGGAGGTGTTCCGGCAGTTGCAGGATATGGCGGTCCCACCTTGCGCGCGCTTTTTCCGAAACATGGAAAGCGAGCAGCATTTCCAGATTGTCGTACGGTTTTGGTCCTGTTTTCATTTTGGATCGATGATTGCCGGAGGGTTGGTTGCGTAGGGATTGGCAGCGCTATCGTTGCTGTACGGGCTGCAATATTTGCCGTGAGGATTATTGATGGAATCGGGGCTGTACTTGCTCCCGTATTGTCCGTATGGGTTGCTGGTGGAATTGGGATCATACGGGTTGGCGCTGAGGTTCCCAAGATATTTTCCGGTCTGGCGGTCTCTAAGCTGGGGCGTATCGGCATGCGCGTCGGCAGGCACAACCCCGGCCATCAACACAGAGATAATGCCTCCCGCTGTAATCATGGCAACAACGAATTTCATGCCCGACTCCGTGAAAAAGTCCGTCCGCTTATTATTGTCCTACGCATGATTTATCCATTCCCATCCATTACGAGCCGCGACGCCAGTGTCATGCATCAGCAGTATGTACATGACAGATGCAAATTAATGAACAGGGAACGGGAATAACAATGCTTTGACACACTATTTTAATTTCTTCCACGTCTATCGAATTTTCGGCGGTTTTGCTGGTGTCGGGATTGTTGCCGTCTATCGGATTGCCGTCTTTCCCCGAGCCTTGGCTGCAGCCTCGGGCACCCGGCGCGGAGGAAATGCCGGAGGCGGGTGAGGAGCCAAATCCGGCACCGGCAGCGGTTTTACGTCTATCGCCGCAGCCGCCTCCAATTCTTCGCCGGACACGCCGTGAACAAGCGCCTTGCTTATTGTCACCAAGCGAGCGGCATCGTCTTTCGACATGCTCTGCATGGCTTTTACAACCTCCTTTATGAGTGGGTCGTTGCTGGAAACGGGCTTTTCGGTACCCTTGGAAGAGTCGCCCGCAACTGCCCCCGCGGGTTTTGTCGCAACCGCCACAGGCGTTTGCGGCCTAATTCCAAAATGCATCAGCGCCGCGGGCAGCTTTAGCACTTCCGCGATTTTGTTCAATCTCTTTCCACGTGGCTGGGTGGCACCGGATTCCCATTGCTGGACGGCTTGCGGAGACACGCCGACCAGCTCGGCCAGTTGAGACTGGTTCAAGTCGAGTTTTTCACGCCCCTCGCGGATTATTTTAGCGATGTTCATAAATTAATAATACAAGCAACGCTTGCGCCGTGCTTACAAGAATTACTTGACATTAACAAGTCATACTTGTAATAATGTGGGTATAGACGCTTGCCGGTCCAGGAATATCAGTTTTTTGGCGGAAAACGGGGAATAGTCCTCGCATTTGTCGGTTATCACTGAGCAAATAAAGAAATAGGGTTATTTCCGTGAATTATTACGAACGATATTGTGGCGACTATCAACGCGACACCGCACACCTTTCCCTAGCTGAGCATGGGGCTTATACCATGCTGCTGGATACCTATTTCAGTGTAGAAAAGCCGCTGCCCAAAGAGTTCCCCAGCCTTTACAGAGTGTGCAGGGCGATGACGCGGATTGAGCAGCAAGCCGTGAAAACAGTGGCGGAACAATTTTTCCCTGTTTCGGAAGTTGACGGATTGCGCCACAACCGCCGTGCAGACCGTGAAATCGGAAGAGCCAGGCCGAAAATCGAAGCGGCGCGAATCAACGGCAAAAAAGGGGGACGACCCGCCAAAGGCGCGCCCAGGCAAGGAGCGGGGGAGGGAACCCAACAAAAACCTGGCGGGTTACCCGAGAGTTTTGAAAAAACCACCGCAGGAATAACCCCTGAAGCTACCCGGCGGGAACCCGGTGGTAAAGCTCACCAGCCCCAGCACCAACACCAGTTCCATAAAAACAGTGAGCATAGTCATACACAGGCTAATTACCCGCCGGAAGGGCAGGTGCGCTTGTCAACTCACTTGCCGACTCATTTTTCCAACCTTTCACCTGACTCTGAGCTTGATCCTATTGGGGAAACGCTTCACGAAAGCGGTAAAGATACCTTGATACCGGCCAGCGCAGCGGGGGCGTGCTGCAAAACCATGATCAGGCACGGTGTGCAGGGCTGCAATCCACATCATCCGACCCTGCAGGCGCTGTTGCAGGCAGGGGCAGTGGAGGAGGAGTTTGTGCAGGCGGCAAGAAGCGCCGCTTCCAGGGGGAAGGCCAGCTTTGCCTATGTTGTCGGCACGGTGAAGCGGCAACGTGAAGAGGCGGCAAAGCTGGTCCTGCACCAGGGACGAATGCCCAACAGGCAGGAATTGCTTGAAGCGTCCAACAAGGCGGCAACCGAAGGATGGCTGCCGCCGGAATTGAGGGAAATAAGATCGGCAGAGCCGGAATTAGAGGAAATTAAGCATGAAAACCGATGATTTTCAGAAATTTCACGATGGCATAATCGGCGTGATGGGGTTTTATGGCAGAAGCGTATCGGGCTTTGCGCTGGACGTATGGTGGACCGCGCTTAAGGCTCATGACCTGGCCGTGATCGTGGATGCGTTTAATCGCCACCTGGCGAATCCGGATGCAGGACAGTTTCCGCCAAAGCCTGCCGACATCATCCGCATGTTACAGGGTTCGACACAGGATTCCGCGCTGAGAGCCTGGGCTAAAGTCGATCAGGCGCTACGCCGCGTCGGTACATATTCGGACGTGGTATTCGACGATGCGCTGATTCATCGCGTGATCCAGGACATGGGTGGATGGATTGCGCTCGGAACCAAAGGCGAGGACGAATGGCCATTCGTGGCGAAGGAATTCGAAAACCGCTATCGCGGATTCCGTTCCCGCAACGAATGCCCGGAATATCCCGCCAATTTAATCGGCATTGTCACCGCGCATAACGATCAGAAAGGCTTCAGGATTGATCCACCGGTGCTGATCGGGAACGAGCAACGGGCCAGGCAGGTGTTATGCGGTGGGACGGACAAGCCGGCGCTTGGCTTCAAGCGCCTGAGCGATGATCTGGATGAAGCGGTGGGCGGAGCGCTGCAAAAAGGGAAAATCAGCCAGGGGGCGATAAAGCGAAATGCATAAAGCGGATATGGCGAGCGACAGATCATCGCATCTGGAGCGCTGGGAATACAGAAACCCTGAGGAGGTTGCCGCACGCAGGCAAGCGCAGTCATGCCACGGTTTCCGGTACGAAAAGAATGTCTGTTTTGGGAATGAGCGTTTTGTTTCGCAAGTTGTGAAGTATTGCGGGAAAGGGCGCAAACATGGGAAGCGTTGCACGTTATATCAACGTAAGGAGTATGACAAATGAAATTCAGGAATCCGGAACACGCCCTGAGATGGGCCTATGAAACAACCAGCAGGCCCATTGTCAAAATATCGTCAGTCAATGACATGCGTGAAGGCAACAGGGCAGGGGGGGTCGGCGGAAATGGCGAGCTGACCGCGCACGACCGCCACGCGCAAGCTGCCTTGATACTCAGTTTGTGCGAGCGCGTATTGCCTGTCCTGCATATGGCCTATGTGCGCATCCAGTTTGGCAGGGAAGCCAGCGGATTCGATCTATTGGCGTGTCATCTGGCGGCAAACTTCGGTACGGGGTTGCATAGCCGCAGGAGCATCGAGAAGATTATCCGGGCCTACTGCGGGGAAAAAATAGGGCTGCGTGAGATACGAAAATCCATGTCGTGCGGAATGCTCAAGGCAGTGTCCTATCGAAACCAAGCCTATGACGCGCTGGATGTCATCCATATCCAGGCAATTGACAGGTTGCGCAT
>JALYOY010000200.1 GCA_030856655.1 Pseudomonadota bacterium
GCAGTTGACTGAAGGCCTCACCGCAGCTGCCGAAAAGCATGGCGTCACTTTTTGCGCGCAGGGAGTGGGGGGTATGTTTGGCCTTTATTTTCGGGAGAATTTGCCAACGAGTTATGCTGAAGTGATGAGTTGCGACAAAGAGGCCTTTAACCGCTTTTTTCATGCCATGCTTCGTGAAGGCATTTACTTCGCGCCGTCAGCATTCGAAGCCGGGTTTGTTTCCGCGGCACATGGCGACGCCGAAATCAGCAAGACACTGATCGCGGCTGAACAAGTATTTGCCACCTGGAAATAAAAAAACCGCTGGGCCGCTCCAAGCAGCGTCGGGCAGCATGTCGGTTGCTTGGCACCGCTTCAGATTGAGTTTAACGCAACCCGGAAATAAACTCCGCTACCGCCTGCATTTCCTTTTCGCTCATGCGTGTAGCGATCACGTGCATCTCGTTGCTGATGTCTTTGGTACGCTGTTCGGTTCGGAATGCTCGTAACTGCGCAGCGACATATTCCGAATGTTGCCCGGCAAGCCGTGGATAGTTGGGTGCAATGCCGACCCCATTGGGGGAATGGCAACCAGCACAGGCCGGCAGGCTACTTTCAAGGTTGCCACCGCGATAAATTTTTTCACCCTGTTCCACCAGCGATTTGTCCTTGGCTACTCCAGGTTTGGGAGTCTGCCGGGCGTAATAAGCGCCGAGATTTCTCATATCGTCTGGCGAGAGCGGCGCAACCATCGCGGCCATAATCGGATTTTCGCGTTCCGCAGGCTTGCCGTCCTGCGACTTGAAATTCTTCAGTTGCTTGGTGATATACTCGGCGTGCTGTCCGGCCAAGCTTGGATTTGCGGGAATGGAACTGTTGCCGTCGGCGTTGTGGCAGGCCGCGCAAACCTGAGCTGCAATTTGCTGACCCTTAGCCGCGTCACCCGTGGTCTTCTCGGTCTCAGCGGCGGTTTGGGCAAAAATTTGGTTAGATAGCGCCAGCACCGCAAATGCCATCATATTCGAAACTAGCTTCATGCCTTGCATTCCTGGGACTCCGGAAAAATGATATTCATGCTATGAATATTGCATTTTAACAAGGTGAAGGCCGGTTAACAACAATAAATCATCGACAAATGAGAACATTATTTTTTCTGTTGCTGCTTACAAACGTCGCGTTTGCGGCCTATATGCTGATGGAACCGGCCTCAAGTGGCAGCACGCCACCACGGTTGGAAGGAAGCACGCTACCACGGCCGGAACTTCGGCCGGAAAAAATCAAGCCAACGCTCGCGCCAGTCACTTGTCTGGAATGGGGAACCTTTGTTGACGCGGATCTGGAGCGTATCGAAGCGGCGATTGCCGCCCAACAACTGGACGATAAGGTGGCCCGTCAAGCGATGGGTAAGGTCCCGACCTATTGGATACATATCCCTCCGCTCGGAAGTAAATCTCATGCAGAACGAAAAATCGAGGAGCTTATAAGGTTAGGGGTAACCACTTATTCTCACGTTCAAGACGACAGCAAATGGAATAACGCCATCTCCATGGGGTTTTTTCATGACATAGAAGAGGCCCGGAATTTGATGACGGTACTAAGGAGTAAAGGCGTAAGATCAGCGGTTATCGGAGCGCGCAACGTGGAACAGGTAAAATTTGTAGTACGCGCGCCATCAGAAAATGTGAAAGAGAAGATGATGGAGTTGAAGCAGGAATTTCCAGGCAGCGAACTTAATACGACGACGTGTTAGACCTGCCCGATTTGGAGGTTCGAGGCAAAAAAATGATAAGGCAAAGACAGATTTTGAAGATTTGGCGCAAACTCCATCAAGCCTTTTATCCAACTAACCGGAAGCTGTTATGACCGTGCCTGTCAAATCTCCGCAAGAAATAGAGAAAATGCGGATAGCGGGTAAGCTGGCATCGGAAGTGCTAGATTATATTACCCCTTTTGTCAAACCCGGCGTCACTACGAATGAGCTTGATGCACTGTGCCATGATTACATGGTCAACGAGCAGGATACCGTTCCCGCTCCACTCAATTACGCGCCACCGGGATACCCCCCTTATCCAAAATCTATCTGCACTTCGGTCAATCATCAGGTGTGCCATGGCGTGCCGGGTGAGAAAAAACTGAAATCCGGCGACATCGTCAATATTGACGTAACCGTTATCAAGAATGCCTACCATGGCGATACCAGCCGCATGTACTACGTTGGCGAACCCGGGATCCAGGCCCGGCGCCTGTGCGAAATTACATATGAATCGATGTGGCGTGGCATCGAGGAAATCAAGCCAGGAAAACGATTGGGAGACATCGGCCAAGTTATCCAGCACTTCGCCGAAGGTCATGGGTGCAGTGTGGTGCGGGAATTCTGCGGGCATGGGATCGGCGCAAAATTCCATGAGGAGCCCCAGGTACTCCACTATGGCCGTGCCGGCACCGGACTGCAACTTCATGCCGGAATGATTTTCACGGTCGAACCGATGATCAATGCAGGGAAGGCTTCCATCCGCCAAATGGCCGACGGTTGGACTATTGTTACCAAGGATCACAGCCTATCGGCGCAATGGGAACATACTGTGCTGGTCACCGATACCGGGTACGATGTGCTGACCCTGTCCGCCGGTGCGCCGCCCAAGCCCATCTTTCGTTCGTGACATAAAGCGCTTACAGCACCAGGCGATTGAGAAGTGATGCCGAAAATCATGGCAGGGCATGGCGTTAAACCGAAGTATAAGCGGTCAACTGCTGGATTTGGGTTTAATACCGAAGCAGTCAAGAAGACCCTGCTTGAAGGCCGCGAGTTATTACATCAGCGGTATTCCGAGAATAAAAATGGCACCGCGTTGCTGTGTGACCATTGTCGATTGGTGGATGGTATTCTGCGTCGGGTCTGGCGCGAAATGGCAATGCCGGACCGTATCGCATTGCTGGCGGTAGGAGGTTATGGCCGCCGGCAGCTCTTCCCTTATTCCGATATTGATCTGCTGGTACTCCTTCCTGGGCTGGAAAACGGGGACGATGCGGCAGACAGTCCTATCGAATTCCAACTGGAACAATGGGTAAGATCTTTGTGGGATATGGGGCTGGAAGTGGGGCACAGCGTTCGCACCCTCGCGGAATGCGCAGAAGAGGCGGGCAAGGACATCACCGTACAG
>JALYOY010000202.1 GCA_030856655.1 Pseudomonadota bacterium
CGCCAGTGGTTCGCGCGGGGATCACAATGGCTCTTCCGCCGCCATTTTTTGCCTCTTCAACCATGGCGCGAATCCTTTCGATCCAGGGTGCGCGTTTGTCGGGCCAGTCTTCCCGCCAGGTAGCCACTTTGATTGCCCGAAATTCGCTGGTGGCGCCATCAGCCTTTCGCATATGGTCCGCGATTTCCTCGAGCTTCCTGTTCCACTGTTCGTTCTGATGGTCGCTGCCTGAGCCGTGTGCGACCAGAATAACGGTATCCCGCGCCGGATTTTTCGATAGCGTACGCGCCCGGTCAAGTAGCGCGGCTGAAAACAGGGGGCTGGAGCCAAGGCCGCCCACTGTTTGAATGGGCAGGCTGGTACGAATACGCGCGGCCGGAACACCAGGGGTTGCTCCATGGCCATGACCATGTCCGTGCGCGGCATGAATATCGGAAGGTTGCTGCGTTGCGCTTTCTATATCCAGCCCGGCCATGCGCTCGATACTCTTGCGAAAGCTGTCTTCCATGGCAAACACGCGCACGATTACCGCTGCTCTCGCGCCGCGCTGCTCCAGCTTGCGAACTGCGCGCTCGATAGTCGCCTGGTCCGCCATGGAGAACGCAAATTCGATTTTGTACCGCTCCATCAGCGGCTGGACTGCCTCGCGCATGGTCTCGTTCCAATTAAAATCGGAACCGTGGGATAGAAACACAACGCCGATATCCTCCCTGGCAATCGGCTGGCTCAGGTTCGCTTCGCGTAGCAGCCAGGTTGCCAGATTTCCCGTAACTGCGCTGGTATCCTGGCGGGTATCCGAATTGCCGCCCGCCAGAAGCTCAACGCCGGAAGGCAGCAGCCGCTTCAGCCCCGCATCGAAAGTCATCATGCTGTCAAACCTGGGACCGAAATGAAATGGGACCACGACTGCTTTGGTCGCCCCGGCACTATCCGCGGCTTCGGCCAATCCTTGTTTTAACCTGGCGGTGCGCTCCTCCGCATCGTCATCTTTTTTGTCACGGCCTATCAATACATTGATCGACGAAAAACCAAAACCCGCGGCTGCTTTCTCGGCAACGCGCTTCCAGTCTGCCTTCATCTTCCGCTCGCTATCGTTATCGACCGCGCCATAGCCGACGATCACCACGCTGGTATCCGCCGGTTGCGGGATTGCACGGAATTTATCGGCCAGATCCTCAACCGCCAGGAAGCTCTCGCCATAAGGGCGCGCGTAGGAAATGGGAATCCCCGGCTTTTCGCGTTCCAGCAACTGACGGGCCAGTTTGTAACGCGGCGCGGCGGCGGAGATAAACAGCGGAATCACCACAATACGCTCAGCCCCTTTTTTCAAGAGCATATCCACACCGCCTTTGAGATATTTCCGGGTACGCTCGTCGGTAACGAATATCAATGACGCGTTGCGTTCTTTGGCAAATATGTGGAACTCATCAATAATCTCCTCGTTGCCGACAAAGCCGCGATCCGCAGTCAGGACCAGGAAACCCGTTTGCCTATCCTTTCTGCTCAAAACCTCGTCCGCAAAGCCGGGTTTGATCAAAACCGTCACTAGCAACGCCGCCAGGGAAAAGCAATAAAAGCGTTTAAGCGTTAACATGTATTTTTGCGTATTCATATCTTCCTCGTTAATAAACCTATAATACTCGCAGAGTTGGCAGCGATATAGGGAACCTTTTGAATAAGCTGATCTTGTAACTAACACGCTCGACGGAAGACTTATTCAAGCTCCCCGTTCAACGGGGAGCTTGTAGCAATGCCCGGCAAGGCGTGCAAGGAGTCCGCCTGCATCCACGCCTGCACTGCCAGCAACCTTTCCCGCAACATAATGCCATTTCATCAAAAAGATGAAGGTCAAATGCCGCAAAGAGTCTGTATGCGTCAACTGCCTGATTTAAGATAATAACTCGCAGAGTCGACGAGAATCATATAGTTCAATGAAAGCGTGTAGCGATGCCGCCAAAACGTGCGAGGAGCCCATCGGCATCCATGCCTGTCCTGCCGGCCATATAGAAACCCGCATGGATATCAATACTGTCGGATGCTGGATGCAGGACAAGCATATGGAGGTGATGCGCAATTGCCGACTGGGTGGCAAGGTCGAGTGGCCGCTGCCGTCGGGTAGTGAGCCATGACAAGGCAGCCAGCAGCAGTTTGACTGAAGGCTTATCATGCTGGTCTTTGAAATTTTGCATATTTAAAGACAACTGGGGTCTGAGGGTGATAACCGAGGATGCCCGAAAATTACGGCTGTACCTGCTTGTATGGAAGCTTCTCCACTTGCAAACAGCCGGAGTGTGGACGTTCTCTTCCGAAAGGAGCATCCGCTGTGGTAATGCTAATAATAATGATAATTATTGTCAATACAAATTGCTCCCAGTGCAAGGAACATAAACCTGTTAATGGTTTCCGATCATAAAAGGCTTTCTTATGCCAGCCTGTTGGGCTAAAAAAACGGCTGCAAAAGCACCGTTTTCCGCCTCGAATCTTCAAGCCTGATGTTCTGTTAGCTTCCGTACAGACTCCGCCATGTATGAGACGCATATTGCATTATTGGCTTCGCCTCCGGCGAGGCCTTAAAGTCAGATTGCCAATCCACCCCTGAGGAGGTTCTATGAATTCCGATTACGACATGCAATCATGCATTGATGCGTGCACCCAATGCCACCAGACCTGCCTGGAGACAGCCATGAACCATTGTCTGGAAACAGGCGGCAAACATGTCGAGGCCGAGCATTTTCGCCTGATGATAAATTGTGCGGAGATATGTCAAACCTCGGCTAATTTCATGCTGAGCAGTTCGGATTTCTCCGACCAAATCTGCTCGGTTTGTGCCGAAATTTGCGAAGCCTGTGCCGACAACTGCGAACAGATCGGTGACATGGACGACTGCGTTCAAGCCTGCCGCGACTGTGCGCAGAATTGCCGGGAGATGTCCGGGGCAACCGCCTGATTTCTACTGGATTAGGTCGGCTGCTGGTAGCACAATTGCTAATGCAAGTTTAGAAGCCGAATCGGCCGCGATAATACCGCCAATCCCGAGATAGGGTATTATTCCTACGAGGATTTCGAAGCGGCCGCAAAGATTGGTAAAGAACCCTGCTTAGGCATAGAACATCGATGCGCAGTGCGCAATGCTTAATACCGGTCAAGCGGTGCCGGACCTTCTCCAGGATGTTCGTTCCTGTTATCTTTATGCGGCTCAGATCCGGTAACGGACTTTGCTTCCTCATGTGTCTGCCGCTTTTTGCTAGCGCGTTCTTCTATTTTTTCTTCAACCCTGTTTCCGTGGGTTTCGTCACTGACGAGACCGGCTTCGTCTCCCAATTGGTCCGGTGATTGGTCCGGTGTCTGGTCTGCTGGCAGCAGCGATGATTGCCCTGCTTTGTTTTCAGAGGAATTTTCCATGTTGGGCTCCTGAAGTCTGGCAACAGCGCCAAGTAAATACCCTATACCCCATCGCCACCATACTCGGTGCGGTACCGTACAACCGGGCTGACGCATCTTGAGGTACTACCGTCAAGAACGTGCTGCGTCACTGGATTCAGGTATTTTAAAAAACTGCTTATCTTGCGGGAAGGGGACTAATGGACACGCGTCAACGCTGCCACAGAATTTGCGCGGCTTCCAGAGGAACCCTCACACCCTCATGGTTTGGTATAAGACGCACCGTATAATCAGACGCTGGACGAGCAGCGGGTGTGCGCGCGCCATATGCATAACCGTTGGCCGCAGCCAGTTGGTGCAGGCGCGTCATCTCCTGGCGCGCGGGGGTGTTTTCGATAAGTCCCTGCGCATATAGTTCAACCCGTACCGCGTCCGGATCGAGGTCATCGAAATACACTTGAACCATGAAAACATGCTGCTCGTTGTCAGTCTCGACGGTCATTTCGCCGAAGCGCAAGGCGGACCACTTTTTTCCCAGATTCTGCCGCCAATTTGAAATTTGCACGCCGAGGGCGCAATTGCCGGCATTCCGCTCGTGATAGGCGATGGCGGAAGGAAGGTAGTGATGCAGGGTATATTCCCGCACGACGCGATTGGTTGAAAAGCGAGGGGTCAACTGTGCCATGCTCTTCCGCATGCGCGTCACCCAGGCAACAGGAATGCCTTGCTTATCGCGGTTATAAAATTCGGGAATAACCTCGTATTCGAGGAGGTTGTAGAGCGCTTCGGCTTCGGCGGCATCCCAGGCGGGGTCATCGCCGTGTTCCTGTCCATCTCCTAACGCCCACCCTAATTCCGGCAGGTAGGCCTCTGCCCACCATCCGTCCAATACCGATAAATTGATCCCTCCGTTGACGAGCACCTTCATTCCGCTCGTTCCGCTCGCCTCCCAGGGCCGCCGCGGGGTATTGAGCCAGACATCCACTCCCCGTACCAGTTGCTCGGTTAACTGCATATCGTAGTCGCTAAGAAAAATCACCGAGGCACTTGCCCCAGCATGGCGAATGAAATGGGTCCACTCCCGAATCAGGGCCTGACCAGCTTGATCCGCCGGATGCGCCTTACCCGCCATGATGAGCTGCACCGGGCGTTTCGGATTAGTCAACAGCCGCAATAGCCGTTCCGGATCATGCAGCAGCAGATCCGGTCTTTTGTAGGTGGCGAAGCGGCGTGCAAACCCTAGCGTCAAGGCGTCAGGGTCAAGCAGGTGCTTTGCAGCCTCAGTAGCGTTCGGCGACGCTCCTGATACCGCTAATTGCCGGGACAAACGTTCACGGACGAACTCAATGAGTGATTTGCTCTCCGCGACGCGAAATCTCCAGAGATCAAGATCGGAAACACAGCGGATGCTCCGTTCCAGTGTGTCGGTCGTCCCCAGCCAGGGTCCTTTTCCACAGGCCTGGGTCCAGAGTTTGTCTGCGGCCTCGGAATCCCAGGTGGGGATATGAACTCCGTTGGTCACATGGCCGACAGGCACCTCTTCCGTGGGCCAACGGGGAAAAAGGGACGCAAAGAGATGCCTGCTCACTTTTCCATGCAGGCGGCTCACGCCATTGACCGCTCCGCTTCCGCGGATCGCCAGATAGGCCATGTTAAAAAGCTCGGACGAATCATCGGGATTTTGTCGGCCTAGGGCCAGTAAATCGCGGCACGTTATCCCGAGTTGCGTTTCGGCATAGTCGCCGAGATATTGTTCAATGAGAGGTGGAACGAAGCGGTCAAAACCCGCAGCTACCGCCGTATGAGTGGTGAAGAGATTGCCCGCGCGCGTAACGCACAATGCGATATCGAAAGGCTGTCCGGCTTCTTCCATGAAACTTCTGGCGCGTTCCAGTATGGCAAAGGCGGCGTGGCCTTCGTTCAAGTGGCAGACTTCCGGCTTAATGCCAAGTGCGGCGAGCAACCGCCACCCGCAAATTCCGAGAAGCAATTCCTGCTTGAGACGCAATTCCGATCCTCCGCCGTAAAGCTCGCTGGTGATGCCTCGATGAGCGGGAAAATTTGCCGCGTCATTGCTGTCCAGCAGATACAGCTTCACCTTACCTACCTGAACTTGCCAGGTGCGCAACCAGACAGAGTAACCCGGCAGCTTGATTTCCAGCCGCAACCATTCCCCATCCGCCCGGCGCAAGGGCGTAATAGGCAATTGCCCGGGGTCGTTATACGGAAATAAGGCCTGCTGGGCCCCGTCCTTGTCGATCACCTGACGAAAATAGCCTTGCTGGTAGAGCAACCCCACACCGATAACCGGGACCCCCAAATCACTGGCGGCCTTAAGTTGATCGCCGGCAACATTCCCCAGCCCGCCTGAATAAATTGGCAATGCTTCGCTTAACATAAACTCCATGCTGAAATAAGCGATGCATGTCAGGGAAGACTGCGGGCATTTTTGCTGGAACCAGGCGGGTGCCTCTGCAGCGTCGCGCTGAGCTTGGACAAGGTCGTCAACGTTTTTGCGGAATGCGGGGTCGGCGAAGACCTGCTGGAGTTTCTTGCGCGAAACGGTCTGGAGAACAACCCAAGGGTTATGAGTCAGCCCCCACAATGCCGCGTCCAGCTGCTGCCAGATATGGTCCGCGTCATGCCGCCACGAAGATCGCATGTCCAGCGCCAGCTCGGCCAGGGAATCGAATCCCTCGACATCTTTTGCAGCCTGACATAGGTCGGCTTTTCATCCACTGGGAAAGTTATGGGGATCGAGTCCGGCATGTAGTAAAGTCATGCAACAAAGTTAAACGTCAGGCAGCAAAAAAATACTCGCAAAGTCGGGTGCCTGACTTACGGTCTCAGCTTCCAAATCAACTGAGAAATCGAATGCGCGAGAAGCGGCACTTAAAGGTTGTCGCCCGTTACCCCTCACCGCAACGCTGCTGCCTACCTTAGATAGAGTAGGAGTTCTCAAGCGAAGGCACATCAGGTATGCAGAAATAGTACGAACAAGCCGAGCGCGAGCTCGGCTTGTTGGAAGTGCCTATCACTTGTTATGCTGACTCGGATCCAATTTGTGCTCTTTATCCAGCTTTATGTCTCTTTCGGCACCGCGGTCAATTTTTTCCTTTGCCTCGCCTTTCACCCCCTCTGACTGATCGTAGTCCTTCTTCGGCTTTTGCGAAGACTGGCCTGATGTAGAGCTGGAAGAACCGGCGGAATCGCGGTCTCCCGAGCCAGAGCTTTGGGCATGCCCGCTGCCCGCCAGAGCCAGCGCGCCAACAAGCGCCAGGGTTTGAACTGTTCGACCTTTCAAAGTCGTTTGAAAATCCATGATAGCTCTCCTGTAATAAGTAAATAAGATGCTCGCTGAACTCTATTTGGCGCTTCTCGCTGAATCCCTTCAATAGCCGCCTCCGCCTCCGGTGCCGGAGCTGCTTCCTGAGCCGCCTCCTCCTGAACCGCTTCCGGAACCAGTACCTGAGCCGGCACCTGAGCCGCTACCTGATCGATAACCCGGACTGGGGTCTTCTCCACGCCGATCCATATCGGAGTCTTTCTTCAACCGGTCGCCCTTTTTCTCATATCCCTGGCCTTCACCGGGCCTAGGGGTTTGTGCGCCCGGAGTGGTCGCGCCGCCCCCCTGCATACCGCCCTGCCCTGGCATGCTGTCCTGCCCTGGCGGTGTTGTCATACCGCCACCCTGAGCATGCGCGAGTCCGGCTGCGCCTAGGCCAATGGCCAGCGCCGTCAGAGCCATGGAGTGAACGATGTTGTTTCTTAATGTCGCAAATTTTTTCATGGGGGAACTCCTGCAAAAAAGATGAGAGCGATAAAAAAGGTGAGGTTAACTCACCTTTTCCTTGCAACATGACGCTAACTTTTTTTATGGCTTTGGCTGCCGGACTTGGCGTGCTGCTCGGAAGTCCCGCCTTTGGTCGAAGAAGACTTGGAGTTGCTATCCCCATGAGAAGCCTTTCCACCCTTGCTGGCGATTTCCCGCTGCTTCTTTTCGTCCATGGAAGCAAAGCCACGCTTGCTATTGCTGTCACCACTACTTTTTGATGTAGGCATGTTAATCTCCTTATTGGCTGACTATGAAATTTTCCGCAGGCATCTTTTAATTCAATATCCCTCGATGTCTCTGGAAGCGCTATCTCCACTAGTAAAAGCTAAAGATATAATCTCATCTTATTGAACAAAATTGATTTTTTATGTACGGAGTCGCACATAAATCAAAAAAATCAAGTAAGTTCTTCACAATGAAAATAAATCGTTGTCATCAAGATTCATCTAGGGCATGGCCGTAAATCAATCCGGTCTTTCCGGGCTCGTATAACGTGCCTTCGGACGGTTTGGCAAGGTATTTTCCTGTTGACTATCCACCCTCTGAGCGGACATCTTGTCGCCAAGGCTCGGCATCAGCTTGGCTATCGTAGTATTGACGACCGACATCACGCCAACCTTCACATCGCGGCCGCCGTCGGTTGCTGCTTTTAAAATGGCTTCAGCAACCTCTTCGGGATCGATTAGCGGCGGCGGCAATTTGGGTTCCCGGTCCATGTAGTTCTTGGCGTGCTGCGGATAGGGCGTGTCAACGGCCGTCGGTTGAATCAGCGTGATCGATACTGCCGCCTTGTCGACTTCTTCAATCTCCACGCGTAGCGCATCGGTAAAACCCTTCACCGCATGCTTGGATGCCGCATACATGCCCTGCAGCGGCACCACCGCTTCGGACACTTCGCTGCCCACGTTAATAAGCGCACCGCCATTCACTTTCAGGTGGGGCAAAGCGGCAAGCGAACCATTCACTACACCCCAGAAATTCGTATCGAACAGACGCCGGCTGTCCGCTTCGCTCACTTCGTCCAGGCGGCCGAAAATCGACACCCCAGCGTTATTGATCCAGGTATCAATACGTCCGAAGCGAGCGATGGCTTCCTGAGCTACGAACAACATTCTCTCTCTATCGCCCACATCCGCAACGACATGGATGGCTTCGCCGCCCGCATCGAATATTTGCGCTGCCAGAACCTGAAGGGTCGCTTCGCTGCGCGCCACCAGGACCAGCTTCGCGCCGCGCTCGGCGGCCAGCTTTGCAGTACAAAGGCCGATGCCGCTTGAGGAGCCAGTCACAACGATGACTTGCTGATTCAGAGGTTTAAGTGAATCGGACATGATTTTCTCCCCGTTAATTATCATAATGACAAAAATGACCGACTACAACTTCCTAAGTATAATCTCCTGCTAAAGATGCTCTGCCGCTGTACTGATAAACGCCTTGAACAAGCTGGCCATGAAATCTCCGGGTAAGATCGGGTGAGGCGAAGCGTAACGTCATTCGCTACCGCCCTCGATGAAGTTGCGTTAACAGCCGATATCCTGGTCTTGTTTAACGCGTTATAAAGTGTAGCGCTGACTACCGGTCCCCAAGTATCAGATCGAGAATGATTAAAAGACTCAACAATAGGGATAACCTCGTGCGCTGGCTGTGCAGCAGCGCACATAACGATCGTTCACCTAGTTTGCAGACACGTTAGCGCAGGATGCGCGGGTGGCCGCGCGTTGAGGAAAGATGGCGCGGATGGCGCGGATGAAGCACGCTGAAAAGCAACCCGTGGACTGGGGTTCTACATCGAAGCTATCAAATTCTCCAGGACCTTGAAATCTACCGGCTTGGTGAGATGATAATCGAAGCCGCTGGCGCGAGAGCGCCGCCGGTCTTCTTCCTGGCCCCAGCCGGTCAGCGCCACAAGCTTAGTATCATCGAATTGCCGCTGCTCGCGGATACGGCGAGCGACCTCGTATCCGTCCATGCCCGGCATGCCGATATCCATCAGAATCACATTGGGCCGGTAACCCGGAATTGCAGCAAGCGCCGCCGGTCCGCTGTTGACGACCTGGACATTTATACCTATTGACGCAAGCAACATGGAAAGAATTTCGGCTGCGTCATGATTATCATCGACCACCAATACGCGCAATCCCGAGGGCGAGGGAACGGCTTTTTCCGGCCCGGCGCTTTTTCCACGAATGGATGTTTCCGACAAAGGCAGGCGCGCGATAAACTCACTGCCTCGGTCCTTCCCTTCGCTTTTGGCTTCGATCGTACCGCCGTGCATTTGCAAAAGGCGGTGTACCAGGCTGAGCCCGATGCCTAGGCCCTCCTGTGCTCCCATCCCGTTTCGGCGTTCCTGTGCAAACATATCGAACAAACGCGGCAGCATGCCTCGCAAGATACCGATACCATTGTCGCGCACGGATATGACCGCATTCTCGCCTTCCTGATGAGCCGTCAGCCAGATTTGCCCGCCATTCCTGGTATATCGCGCCGCGTTGTTGAGCAGATTGGTAAATACCTGCGCTAGCCGCACGGCGTCAGCATGAACGATCAAAGGCGCCTCAGGAATAAATACGCTCAATTTATGTCCCTTTTCATTGATCAGCGGCATGCTCGCTTCGATCGCGTTACGCAACACAGCAGCCAGATCCGTAGGTGTTTGTCGCAATTCGATCTTTCCACTTGTGATGCGCGATATCTCCAGCAGATCATCCACCAGGCGAACCATGTAATTGACCTGCCGGTTAATAACCGGCATCAGGCGGGGAATCGCCGCCGCGCCGTCCGGGCGTGCGATAAGCGCCAGCGCATTGGAGATTGGCGCCAGCGGATTGCGCAGCTCATGCGCCAGCGTAGCCAGAAACTCATCTTTGCGACGATCGGTCTCCATCAACGTTGTTTCCGCATTGACTGCCTCGGTGATGTCTATCGACATGCCAACGTGTCCCGCATACTCGTCACCGGCGGTAAACCATGGCAACGCATAGGATTCCAGCCAGCGCCATTCACCTTTCGCGGTTTTGACCCGCACCCGCTGTTGAAAACGCGAGCGATCGTGCAACGCCTGCTCGAACGCCGCCAAATAGGCAGACATGTCGTCTGGATGAATAATCGAATGCCAGCCGGTGGGCATCAGTTTTTCCGCAGCTATGCCGATCATATCCACAAATCGCTGGTTAACATAAACCGCGTTCCCGTCCGCGTCCACCTGCCAGGTCAGAGCGGGCGATGCTTCCGCCATGGCGCGAAACCTTGCTTCGCTCTCGCGCAGGCTCTGTTCGGTGCGCTTGCGCCCGGTTATGTCAATGACATATTCAACGCCCTCATGCTCGCTGAGTTGTTTGGCGGAGAGTAAAGCCCACCAGCGCGATCCGTCCTTGCGGAAAAACTCCTTCTCGTAGGGTGTGGTGCGCCCCGTGGCCTTGAATTCCTCGATGGCGCGTAGCGAAACTGAACTCCACTCCGGCGGGGTCATTTCATCGCAGCGCAGTTGTCTCGTCTTCTCATCCTCGCGGCTGAAGCCGCTCATTGCCAGAAACGCATCATTGGCTTCGGTAATCTGGCCTTCTGCATTCAAGAAAATGATGCCGACCGTATCGATTTGAAGGGCGCGGCGAAAACGTTCCTCGCTCTCGCGCAATGCTTGCTCGGCTTTTTTGCGCCCTCGCACGTGAGCGGTAACGTCAATGCCGTGTCCCAGAACGCCGTGGCAAGTGCCGCCCTCGTCGAAGAGGGGCAGGTAAATAAGATTAATAAAGCGCTCCTCCGGTGCATCGCCAGGCTTCTGGACGAGCGTCACCGGCAGCTCGAACCCTATGAACGGCTTGCCCGACGCCATTACTTGGGAAAGTCGTTGCCGGGAGCCATTCTCCGCCGTTTCGGGAAGTGCTTCGAAGGCGGGACGGCCGATCAGCTCGCGGTGGCCGACTAGCTGGTAGTATGCATCGTTGGCGAACTCAAAGACGAAATCCGGCCCTTGAAGCACGTGCATGAATGACGGTGCGTTACGGAATACTTCTTCCAGCAGCTGAATTCGCTTCGCCTGCATCGATTCCCTGATGCGGATGCGCTCCGCTTCGAGAGCACGTGTGCGGATCAATTCGGTCGTCTCGTTTATCGTCAAGAGCACTCCGCCCGGCATGCCCATATCAATGCCGCCCGTATTGGAAGCCTCGCTGGAAACGTCGCCGGGGACGGGACTGAAAGTGAGTTTAAAGAATCCCTCTTCGAGGCTCCCGTTGCGATTGACGGTGAGCGGTTGATCATCGAAGCTAAAAGATTCGCGCCGCTGCATCACGCCTTCGCAGACCGGCCCGGTAAAACCCCACACCTCCGGCCAGCATTCGCGCGACGCTCGCCCGAGACACATAGGATGCTTGGCGTTCATTAGATCGCGGCAACGGTCATTATAGATTTGTATGAGCTTCGGCCCCCAAAGCAATGTGGCAGGCGACGGCAGCAACAGCACGATGTTAACCGCGATCTTGAGAGCGGGCGGCCATGCGTGAATTGGCCCGAGGCCGGAGTCAGTCCAATCATGGACATAAATGAGTTCGCCCATTTCGCTGCCGCGCAGCCAGTTCGGAATGTGCCGAATTTCGGACTGATTCATGGATAAATCGCTTCTCCGTTTTCTGGTTGACGTGCCTGGGTTCGACCGTGATATCAGGTCCGTCGAAATTGAGCAAAAAACGCTTGGCGCCTATTGGCCTGTTCTCAATTTTAGAGTAGCACAAATCTGCGGCATGCTGGCTTACGACGCGCAGGCTTCAACAATATACGACGACGCGGTTACGTTAATATACTTCTGGCTATAGATCTGCCAATCAGATCTATACGCTTCGTTGGTCAAACGGTCGCGGCAAGCCAAAATTTATTGACCTGAATGGGAATGGGGCTATACTCAAACGCGTCACCGAGCCTTGGCGTTTTTGCTACTTTCGCCACGAATTAATGAAAGGGATAGCAATGATAGAAGAGAATGAGGAGAAATTGCTGCGTTCCGTCGCCCTGCAAACTTCCAACACTATTCTTCTGGCGCGCCGGCGTGCCGAGCACGAGCTTGAGCAGGCCAAAAAATCATTGGAGGAGAAAGCGAGACGACTTGATCACTCTCTCTCGATCCTGCGCGCCACCATAGAATCCACAGCCGATGGAATCCTGGTTACCGACGAGGATGGCATTGTGCTTCGCTTCAATGAACTGTACCTGCGGATGTGGCCGATTCCCCGCGAGATCACGAATTTGAGCGAACATCGGCAATTGCTGAAATACTGCTGCAAGTCTTTAAAGGACCCGCAGCAGTTCCTGGAGAGGACGGCACAGATTTATGCGTCCTGGCCGACAGATAGCCACGATTTGCTGGAACTCGCCGATGGCAGAATTTTCGAACAGTTTTCCAAGATCCAGTCTATCGACGGCCAGAATATAGGCCGCTTCTGGAATTTTAGAGATGTGACCGCCCGCAAGCATGCGGAAGAAGCGATACGGGAAAGCGGCGAGCGCCTGCGCTTCATGGCCGAATCCATGCCTCATAAAATATTTACCGCCCGGGCCGACGGCGCCGTCGATTATTTCAATGAGCAATGGAGAGACTACACCGGCCTTACTCTTGAGCAGATGGAAGAATGGGAATGGACAAAACTCATCCATCCTGATGATATTGATGAACATATTAGGCGCTGGCGCCACTCTCTTGTTACGGGAGATCCTTTCCAGATGGAACACCGCGTCCGGCGCGCCAATGGCGGCTATCGCTGGCATTTGACCCGGGCCCATGCCAAGCGCGATGTGCGGGGGAATATATCGATGTGGGTCGGTTCGAACACCGATATAGACACCATCAAGCGGGCGGACGAAGAGAAAAAGCAGCTTCTTGAGAACGAAAGGATCGCGCGCAGCGAAGCCGAGCGGGCCAATCACATCAAGGATGAATTTCTCGCAACGCTGTCCCACGAACTCAGGACACCCCTCAACGCCGTTCTTGGATGGTCTCAGCTCATTTTACAGGGGACCATGAGCAAGGAAGACATTCAGCGCGGTTTGGAGACGATTGAGCGAAACGCGCGTGCGCAGAATAAACTTATCGAAGATCTTCTCGAAATGAGCAGCATTATCTCCGGGAAAATAAGGCTTGACGTGCAACGGCTGGATCTCGCCAGCATAGCCGAAGCCGCAATCGAGTCGGTATGCCCGGCGGCGGAGGCAAAGGCCATTTGTCTGCGGAAAATAATCGACCCGTCGGCCGGACCGGTCTCGGGGGACTATAACCGGCTCCAGCAAATAATCTGGAACCTTCTTTCCAATGCGGTTAAATTTACGCCCAAAGGCGGTCATATCGAGGTTATCGTTGAGCGCGTGGCGTCGCATATCGAAGTTACGGTAAAGGACTCGGGACTGGGTATTAAACCCGAATTCCTGGCATACGTTTTTGACCGTTTTCGGCAAGCCGACTCTTCACTTACCCGCCACCACGGCGGACTCGGGCTGGGGCTTGCGATAGTGAAGCAACTGGTGGGACTTCATGGGGGGACGGTCCGCGCGGAAAGCGCTGGCGAAGGGAAAGGGGCGTCCTTTATTGTGAACCTGCCGTTGGCCCCTATCAGCGACAGGAAAGATCGCGCGCATCCAGCAGCGTCGGGATATCGCGCTTCCTCGCCGCCGAATGGCGAGCACATTGCGCTCTGCGGCGTGAAGGTGCTGGTCATCGATGATGAGTCCGATTCCCGCGAGCTCATCAACGAGATCCTTACGCAGTGCGAAGCGGACGTGATTACCGCCGCCGACGCTGCGGAAGGATTGAAAATCGTAATGAGTTATCGGCCTGACGTCATGATAAGCGACATCGGCATGCCTGGAAAGGACGGATACCAGCTCATTCGGGAAGTGAGGAATTTGCCCGCAGCTCATGGAGGGGCAACTCCCGCCATTGCGTTAACTGCGTTTGCACGGTCTGAAGACCGAACCAGGGCAATGCTGGCCGGGTATCAGATGCACCTTTCCAAGCCTGTCGAATCGCGAGAATTGATTGCCACCATAGGAAGTCTGACCAGATGGATGCGGACGGTGGAGACGTAGGAACGAAGATGCGAGAAGCAGAGTTATCAGGAGTTATGCCGTGACAATCCCAACCGAGCCCATTGGCAGTATCCCAAGGCCCCCTGAACTGATCGAGTCGCTTGCGGAGAGAGACCACACCGACCCGAAGCTCGATCATCTCTATGAGATCGCGATACGAGACACCATCGAACGGTTTGAGGCTACCGGTTCTCCAGTCGTTACCGATGGAGAACAGAGGAAGTATCATAATTTCTGGACCTATTGCGTGGATGGGCATCCAAACATGAGTCCCGATGGCTTTACCATTCCCTTCGAGGCCGGCCACAGCCGCCGGATGCCGCAACTACTATCCGGACCATTCCGTTACAGGCTATACGCGGACCGCTACCTGGAGACCGCCATGCGGCACACGCGCGTCCCGGTCAAGCAGGCGATTATCTCGGCTTCCGCCCTGAGCCTCATGTATCCCGCCACTGAGATTCCCGGCTATTCGCGCGCGGAATTTATCGACGATCTGCTGCGCGAGCATGAAACCGAAATTCGCCGCTGCCTTGACAAGGGTGCGCATAAGGTTCAGATCGATTTCACCGAAGGACGGCTGGCGATGAAACTTGATCCGACGGGGAAACTCCTCAACAGTTTTATCGATCTGAATAACCTGGCGCTCTCTCGCTTTACTTCCGAAGAGCTTATGCGGATTGGAATCCATACGTGCCCGGGCAGCGACCGGGATTCGACACATAGCACCGATGTCGATTATGCCGAGCTGTTACCCAGCCTGTTCCATTTGAAAGCGGGCAATTTTTATATCGCATTAGCCGGTGAACGGGATTATGTGCGCGTGCTGAAAATCATCCGTGCCCACATGCAACCGGATCAAAGGATTTTTATCGGGGTCGTCGCGCCCATCAATCCGCATGTAGAAAATCCGGAAGAAATTCGGGACCGCATACTTGAAGCAGCCAAGTATATTCCTATCGACCAGCTGGGAACAACGGATGACTGCGGTTTTGCTCCCTTTTGCGATGACACTTCCACGAGCCGTGACACGGCATTTGAAAAGATACAAGCCCGAGTTATCGGCACCGCTCTCGCGTCGAAGGTGCTGGCAGGCCGTTAATGCGGTGCGTCAGGTTTTAGTTTAGTAATGGGTGGAGCGATGCAACCCATCATTTTCCGCATGCTACTGCATGGTCGGCTAGTAGGTCGGGTTAGCGCAGCATAACCAGACAATCCGCTCGCCACCTCTGCAAAATAACGAGTTTTTTAGCCGTCAACCGATCCAAAATTATGCGCCGCTGGATTCTGATCGGCGTCTCGGCTTGCATGGCTACCGTAATACTGGGCGCCATCGGCGTTGGCGAACTTCTGACAGGCGCAGCGCCGACTGCCGTGGATTCCCTGGCCGGTACGCTGTCAACCGATTTCCCGGTCGAGCCTGTACGAATTTCCGTCAATGCCCGCTCCCGTGACGCAGCTGCCAGCGTACATGGCTGGCTGAGGCCCGGTACTCGCGGAGGGAGCGTGGTGTTGCTTGTGCATTCGATTCGAAGCAACCGCGTCGAGATGCTGAGCCGAGCCAAGTTCCTGAACGCGCAAGGGTATGGCGTTCTTCTCATCGACCTTCAGGCGCACGGGGAGACATTCGGAGATCGAATCACCTTTGGTGTTCGCGAATCGGAAGATGTGGAAGCGTCCGTCGCCTATCTGCGGAACAACTTTCCGTCTGAAAGGATTGCAGCCATCGGGGTGTCTCTAGGCGCGGCTGCCATCGTGCTGGCGCAACACGCATTGAGGCTTGATGCCGTGGTGCTCGAATCGCTTCATCCAACCATCGAGGAAGCCGTCGAAAACCGGTTGAGGCTCCATCTTGGCAAGTTTGGGCCAGCGCTTTCGCCGCTCCTGCTGTCGCAGTTATCGTTTCGTCTGAATATCTCCCCCGGCGAATTGAGTCCCATCACACGAATCGGCGACCTCAACGCACCGTTGCTGCTGATTTCCGGCACCGACGATCAGCATACGAAAGTGGCGGAAACCGAACGTTTGTTTGACGCCGCCCGGCAGCCGAAGGAAATGTGGATTGTACCCGGAGGCGGACACTTCAATATGCACGCCTATGCGGGCAAGGAATACGAGGAGCGCATTCTGGATTTTCTCGAACGGTATCTGCGCGAGCGAGAGGATTAACCCTGTCCAACGTGGGTTACATCCACCGCCTGTTGTCACATCATGGCAAAAGGAATGCCGGCCTTTGTATCGAAAGAGTTCCAACGCTCAGGCCGTTTCGGCTTACAATCCCTATACAAACGGTTGTGAATTTATATGTCTTTATACGGTGCCTCCCTAGTTTGCGGCAGGATGGGTGAAGCGAAGCGCAACCCATCATTCTGTACATTCCAAGCCTCGCACACGTCACTGAGCACGTCCCTTAATCCATTGCTTGCCGCACCACTTCCCACGAGCTGGCCGTAAATGCCAGATGGCTGAAGGTGTTCCGTGATGACTACTGCACTTGGTAAAATTTGACATGAAAATATCCATCGCGCCACGCGCAGCGCCTGGCGACTGTGTACGCATATGGGTCGGGATTCGTGCTCCCCGGCCGCCTGAGCTCAACTGGCTTCTTGACGGCAACCCGGTTGCCGCTGCCCGGGTACATCCGCTGCGGCCTCTCGCAAGCGCCATCCCGGCAGAGCTTCTCGGCGCCCTGCCCGCTGATAATTTTACCGGCGTGTTCGAAATCAGTGGCCTTAATCCGGGCACGGCCTATAGGGTATCGATCAAGGCAAGCATTCCTGATGCAGCAGCGAGTGCCGAGCTGCGCGTTAGAACGCTTCCCTCCAGCGTCCCCAGCCTCCTCGATGGCACTTTTAACGTGCTGGTGGCCTCATGCTTTTACCAGGCGGAAGACAGGGCGGGGCAGGTGGGCGTCATCGCAGGCCAATTGAACGGTGGGATGCGGCCCGATCTGACGCTGCTGCTGGGCGACCAGGTCTACCTGGATCTGCCCACGCTGGCAAATTTCCCCAACGACGTGGTCGCTCTTGCGCACAAGTTTGAAGGCGACTATCGTGCGAACTGGCAAGGAGAAGCCGGATATTCGCAGTTGCTCAGGCTTGCGCCGGCCGCAGCCGTGCCCGACGACCACGAATACTGGAACAATTTCCCGCACCGCAGTCCGTTTATACAAAACAGCTGGACGCAGTCCCGGCGCGATAACTGGACCGCAGCCGCAGCTGCTTTGTATAAAGCCTTTCAATTTTCTTATGAGCCTCACGCCTATTTCCACGGTGGGCCTGCAGAACTGGGGGACGCGTCGGTGATCAACGTTGAGCCGTTGTCGTTCTTTTTGGCGGACGGAAGGTCGAAGCGTGATCCAGATCGCGCTGCGGTACTGACGGCAAGAGGAAGAGAGCAGCTTGATCACTGGGTATCCGACAGCATACGCGAGCAGCGGATAGGCGTGTTTATCACCGGGCAATCGCTGCTCGATCCGGCGGCTGGGGAACTGAAAGGAAAAGTTGCCGATTATCGGATGCCGAACTATGGCGATTTTCATCACATCACGAATGCACTGGAACGATTTGCCGAGTCAGGCCTGCCCATCATCATGATCACGGGTGATGTTCACTGGGGGCGGGTGGCGGCGGCGCGAGACGTGCGCACCGGACGGGAGTCTATATTCGAAATCATCTCCTCTCCCACGTCGCTAGTGAGCACGGTGGCAAAAGACCAGCTAGCATCCCACCGTGCGTCGATAAAGGGCCAGGCGGATGCCTGGCCGCGTCAT
>JALYOY010000207.1 GCA_030856655.1 Pseudomonadota bacterium
AGGCGGATCACCTCGGGCGATGAGTTGAAGCAGCGGAATGGACTAGGCGGCTTTGCTCGAGATTTGCGGCTCATTCCGGTCGGCTAGCAGCGCCGAGCCGGAGGTGCCACATTGGCCTGACAGTGCCGACGAGATCGGCATGTACTACTACAAAGCCAGGATCTACTCGCCCACACTGGGACGGTTCATGCAAACCGACCCGATCGGATACGGCGACGGCATGAACATGTACGCATACGTCGGAAACGATCCGGTCAACGCGACGGATCCGCTGGGGCTTGCCACCTGTAAAATAATTATCCGCGACGGCCTCCCCATCGCCGAATGCATGAAGGATGACACGCTCCCAGCTGGTTGGACGTACCGTGACGTCGGGGGCTACGATGCAGTAGGCCGACGGCCATTCCGAGATAATCCGATTGGGAGGATCATCGGTGTGCCTGGCCGTTCGATCGGCGGTGGCAGTGGCGGTGGCGGTGGAGGTGTTAATGGCGACGGTGATGAAGGCGAGAACGCTAACTGCTCCATTGGTCAAACAGTAGCGGGGACACTCGCTCGGATTGCAGCCGATCAGGGAACAGTCGCAGGCGTTGTTTCCGACATCTTATATGCAGGCGGTCCTATCTCTCTTGGAAGTACGGTCATTGGAGCAGGCGCAGTCGACGCCCTGGCGATTGGACTGGACGTAGCATCGTTGCGTCTGGACCATCTCGCAGGTAATACCGCGACGCTCACGTCCCGAGTTTTTCAAGTAGGCGCGCAGCTCGTGCCACTCGCAACTGTGCCCTCGGTAGTTGGCAGAGTTGCTGCCCGCAATAATACTGCGGAGTCGCAGCGTACGGCAGTAGGTCTTTTGTTGAATACGCCACAACGGCAATGCGGAGTATTTGACTAATGTCTTTGTTAAATAGAGCAAGATGTGTAATGTTATTGCTTGCCATCGGGATAGCCGTATGTTGCTTTGTGCTATTATATTCAACGGTGGGTCAAGGCTTCGAAGTCATCGCACTGGCTGCTCTCTCCATGATTCCTACCCACATTGGTTCTTTTATTGCATATAATCACCCGGACACCGCGGTCTCTGCTAGACTCGTGCGACTTTACAGGATTGCATTGTATCTGCAAGTTTCGCTAGTGCTGGTAATATTGTATAACTATATGCAAGCCAATTCTATTTCGGTTTATTAGAATGGCTAACCAATGGCGTAAATCGCCCTCAGCTTCTGCGGCATGACTAGCGGTGTACTTAAAGTGAAGGGGGGTGGGTATTCGCCCCGATCGCCCAGGATGCAGGTACGGTCGGCGACTACGCCGACGGCGTTGCTACTGGGTCTACCGCTCTGTCAGCCGCGGCTACACGTCCAACGGTCTCAATGGTGCTGTCAGACTAACGCGCACCAGTCTCCGATTGGCAGACGAGCGTCTTTGAGGTTCGGGTCTTATCCCATAACGATCTGCCACTCGGCCAATGCGGCTGAGCGGCGGGTCTTGTAAGTCTGACGATCGACGAGGTGGCGTTCGGTGTTGAAGTGGTTGTGGACGTTGGCGTGAACCGAGGCGAACTTCTGCAGCGTCTTCATCTTTCGAAAGCGCTGCATAGCTCGCTCTCGTCTTCGGAATGGAAGGTGTGAGTTCTCGACCCGGTTGTTGGCCCAGCGGCCAACCTCCTGCTTCTCGGCATTGCCAAGCTCAGTCATCGCTGCAGCGTAAGAGCGAAGACCGTCAGTGGTGATCGCCTCAGGTGAGCCGTGGCGCTTCAATGCCTTCTTCATGAAAGCAAGTGCTGCCGCCTTGTCGCGCGTCTTCGTAACGAAGCTCTCGAGGATCTCGCCCTCGTGATCGACGGCGCGCCACAGGTAGCGCATCTCGCCGTTCACCTTCACGTACATCTCATCCAGGTGCCAGCGCCACTGACGAAAGCCCCGCATGTAGGAGACGCGCTTTCTCCTGACCTCACCGGCAAACACAGGGCCGAACCTGTTCCACCAGTAGCGCACCGTCTCATGGGTGATGTCGATCCCGCGCTCGAACAGCAGGTCTTCCGCGTTCCGCAGTGACAGCGGGTACTTCACGTACATCATCACCACCAGGCGGATCACCTCGGGCGATGAGTTGAAGCAGCGGAATGGACTAGGCGGCTTTGCTCGAGATTTGCGGCTCATTCCGGTCGGCTAGCAGCGCCGAGCCGGAGGTGCCA
>JALYOY010000210.1 GCA_030856655.1 Pseudomonadota bacterium
CGGTACCAACTGCCGCGAGAGAAATTGCCTAGCCGACACGCCCGTTCAACGCTCACCTTGCACATATCGATGATCCATCGAACAATTTCCCGGCGGCGTGTCGGCGTCAGACTTTTTTTCGGATGACGTCCTGCAGGATATTCTTGTCCAGCGTCAGATCAGCCACCACCCGCTTCAACCGGGCATTCTCTTCCTCAAGCTGGCGCAACCGCCTGACCTCGCTGGCACCCAGATCTCCGTACTTCTTCTTCCAGATGTAGAACGTCGCTTCGGATATGCCCAAGCTGCGGCACACGTCTATCACTGCCATGCCGGCTTCTGTCTGCCGCAACGCGTATGCCACCTGCACCTCGGTGAATCGGGATCTCTTCATCGCTTCAAACTCCTTCAATAGGGGAGCCAGATGCGACTTTACTCTAATTTAGAACTGCCCAAGTTTTTGGGGATGACGTCACAGGATTTTGCCTGGAGGTTCAAATGAAGAAATCGCGATTTACGGAAAGTCAGATTGTTGGGATATTGAAAGAAGCCGATAGCGGGATAGCGGTCAACGAGATTTGGCGCAGGCACGGGATCAGTTCGGCGACATATTATAAATGGAAGGCGAAGTACGGCGGATTGGATATTTCAGAGCTTGTGCGGATGAAAGAGCTGGAAGCGGAAAACAGCCAGCTCAAGCGCATGTATGCGAACCTGGCGCTGGAGAATGAAGCAATCAAGGCGGTTTTAAAAAAGCTGTAGCGCTGTCCGAGCGCCGGGATATGGTTTCGCGTTTGGCGAAGGATCAGGGACTGTCTGTCAAGCGGTCCTGCCAACTGGTAAACCTATCACGGGCAGCGTATTACCGGGAAGAGAACAAGTTTGCAGCGCGCGATGCGCCGGTGGTTGAGGCGCTCAATGCGATCGTAGCCAAACATGGTCGTTGGGGATTTTGGAAATGTCATGATCGGCTGCGGCTAGACGGTCATCAATGGAATCACAAGCGAGTCTGGCGGATTTATTGCCAGATGAAGCTGAATCTTCCACGGCGAACCAAGAAGCGCTTGATCAGGCCGGCGCAGCCGCTGGACGCACCGCTGTGGCCCAATGAGATTTGGTCACTGGACTTCATGAGTGACAGCCTTTACCAGGGCCGACGATTTCGCACCTTGAACATTCTGGATGAAGGGGTGCGAGAGGCGTTGGCCATCGAGATAGATACGAGCCTGCCCGCGCAACGTGTTGTGCGGACACTGCAACAGCTAGAGGCTTGGCGTGGATTGCCCAAAGCGATACGACTCGACAATGGCCCGGAACTCACTTCACAATGTCTTGCCGACTGGTGCAAGGACAAGAGTATCGAACTGCGTTTTATCCAGCCGGGTAAGCCGAATCAGAATGCTTTCATCGAGCGCTTTAACCGGTCATACCGCACCGAAGTACTCAACAGCTGGTTATTTACATCGCTTGAGGAAGTGCGGGAAATCACGCATCAATGGCTTCAAAGCTATAACGAAGAACGACCCCATGACGCGCTGGGAAGCCTGCCCCCAGTTGTGTTCCGCGAGCAACTGCTCGCAGGGAAAAATTCTACTTCTGAACTGTCTACTTGACGGGGAAGCTTACGTGTCGCCTTGCCCTGTCCTAGGGATTGTAGTCTCCAGATAACGAATGCTGCACTCTGGATATTGAAGAAGATGTATAAACCACAGTCTATTACCAGAAAGCCGGGGTGATGTTATCCGAACTGGTTCCGGAAGGTGGACAGCAAACCGATCTGCTTGGGTATTCATCTACCGGCAACCGATCAGGCAGGCTGATGACGACCGTGGACAATATCAATAGGAAGTACAAAAGAAGCACCATTCATCTCGCATCGGAGGGAACAAACCGAACCTGGTCCATGCGACGGAGCTTCAAAAGCCCCGAACTACACGGGAGACTGGAGAGAGTTGCCGGTGGTTAGCTAATTGCCCAAGAGTTTGCCTAGCGAACCTAGGGATGAAGGGAGGTCAGGTGTGGCATTCTGGCGGTCCCGTTTCGGCGTCGGTTCCCCATGTATCAAGCCACGCGCTGCACTCTTCCCATGTTATGTGCAGACCGTTTCCTAAAACTCTACCCATGACTCCGTAGCTTCCCGATGGCAGTCCTCAAGCCACTCGTCGTTTTTCAAAAGCATCGTTGACGCTGCGATTTGCAGTTCTTCCCTCGTCCTGAGCTGCGGCTCTGATAGCTTACAAAATTAATGAGCTTGAGGATCAAAATTATAGCTTCGCGTTGGAGTGCTCCGGGCTAGAGATCAAATCGTTTTTTTCTCTTTTCGCCAGGTTTAGCGACTGGGCCTTTGGCTACAAAATAGTTGTATTGATCTAATAAAGAAAGGAGCGATAAATTGCGTTCGGAACCCGATCGGGTGGACTGCACGAAAGTTCGTCTACACATTTAACGAGTCCAGAGCCATAAGCGGTATTGCTCCAGGTCAAGCTGTCTTTGCCGCCATTCGTTTTCTTGCTGTTGGATTTTCTGCTGGCGATCAAGCTGCTGCATCCGATTATTATATTCACTTTCCCGCTGCCTGGCGGCCTCTTCTATTCTTTGCATCTCTGCTGTTCCCCGTTGTTGCTGCCACTCTTCCCCTATACTCCGGTTGCGGTCGTACGCGATAACTTGACTGGTCAGCGTGCATGCGATTAAAGCTGCAAAGAAGGCTTTCAATGGTCTTACCTCTTTAAATGCAAAGGCCAATCCTAGTTAGATACCCGAATTGCCGCCATCGTTTAGCTGATCGTTTGGGTCCATACTGAAAATTGAGATTATAAATCTGTGCGGAAATACGGCGGACAGCAAATTTAGGCGGTAATAGGTCAAGATCTCTAAAGCACATGCCTTCACCTGTCCATTTTTCATCGTTTCTTCCTCACGTCCCTTTCTTCAAGACTGGCTTTCTTTCGCTTGATTATTTCATTTCGCATTTCACGGAATTGCTCCCGCATTTCATGCTCGATGAAGACTTTTCCCACGAGCGAAGGAATCCAGACCCCTGGCATGGTATCAGTATGATAGATCACACGAGTTTGCCCGCCTTCATCGATCAGATGAGTGGTACCTTCCATCTTGCGCATGTTGCCACTGATCAGGTGAGTCCGGATTTTATGGAACGGCATCAACCTTATTTCCCGTGTTGATTCGAATGGATAGCTGACGGGACCATAAGTTGCAGCGCCGCGCTGGAAAATTGTAAGCGTGTCTCCAGAAACACTGACAACCTTGCTCTCCCTTAAGTTGGAGACAAAATCAGCCATATGGTCGAAGTCGGTCAGCACGGCCCAGACCTCCTGCTGTGTAGCTGCAACAGCAAAAATAACGTCAACAATAACGTTTTCCCCAGCCATTTTTACCTGAACCTCAATATCGTTGACCTCTATCGGATCTGCCAGGGACGACATCGTAAACAGCATAAACCACGTGAATAGCAAAAAGAAAGCGTTTCTCATTGGGACAGGCAACAGAGGGACCCGGCTTAGTGACCCGTGGAATGGGAGAGGAATCCAAGTCTATTATAAATTACAGGCAAATCGTTCGACCTGTGGCGAATTGAACACCGTTACATTATTCATTGAGGCTGGTTATGGGTACACGCGGCGGCAGAAGAGAAGGCTCAGGACCCAAGAAATCCATGAGCCCGTATGGCGAGAAAACTTCAGTCATTCGGGTGCCTGCCAGTCTCAAATCCGAGGTCCTGGTCTATCTCGAACCATTCAGAAAGGCTTCAGTGTCGGCGAGTAATGGCGATCGAGCCGGGTTTCCTCAAGCAGTTCCCAATCCCCGTCCTCTGCCCCGCCCATCTACAGCGGCAAGATATTGGCAGGCCAGTCCCCCTTTCCCTCTCCCGCCCAGGATTATGAGCAGAAGACGCTTGATCTAAACGATCGCTTCATTGCCAACCCGCCCGCCACCTTCTTCTTTACCGTCAAGGGTGACTCCATGGTGGGTGCCGGTATCTTCGATGGTGCCACGCTAATAGTCGACAGAGCGCTTAAGCTCAAGTCCTCCAGTATCGTCATTGCCGATGTGGATGGGGAATGGATGGTCACGCGCCTGCATAAGCGTAACGGGGTTATCAAGCTCTTATCCGAGAATCCCCTTAATGCTCCTATCGTTTTGGAGGAAGGTCAGGAACTGGTTATCTTCGGTGTCGTGACCATGTCATCAACGAAGCCAAATAGGCCTGTCTTTGCCCTGTGCGATGCCAATTCCTTCTATGCTTCCTGTGAAAAGCTATTCCGGCCTGATCTAAGAACATCTCCTGTTGTCGTTCTCTCCAACAACGATGGTTGTGTCATTGCCCAAAGCAAAGAAGCCAAGGTATTGGGAATCAAAATGGCCGGACCCTGGTTTGAAGTGGAAGAACGTGCCAGAGAAATAGGTGTAGTGGAGTTCTCCTCCAACTATGAACTGTATGCCAACATGAGCAACCGCTTCATGGCGACGCTACGACAGTTCAGTCCCAGGCAGGAGGTCTATTCGATAGGTGAGTGCTTCCTCGACTTCACGGGCATGAAACGTGATCTGGTTGCCTATGGGCACGAGATAAAAGAGACGGCATCGTTGACACGGCATTCTATGACATGATGTCGAACCAGTGGCGCGACGAGCTGAACCGCTGTCAGCTCGAGATTGGCCGGATACAGGCCGCAGACAAATCCTACATGGATGAAGGTGTGCAGATTCTAGAACTTGCAGGCAACGCCCAAAGGCTGTTCGAGAGCCAGGAACCGCGTCAGAAAAGGCGTCTGCTCAACTTCTTACTATCGAACTGCTCCTGGGACGACGGTGAGGTGACTGTAACCTTCCGACAACCGTTTGATATCTTAGCAGAAAATACTGCCTCTGCCGCCATCCATACTGCGATTGCAACAGCATTTTCGGTAAAAACTGAGATTTGGCTCCCCGACCAGGGCTCGAACCTGGGACCTGCGGATTAACAGTCCGAAAAAGTTATCATGGATACTCATAGATAATAATAGGCGAAACATATAATACTTTATGTTTTCAGGAAAGTAACGGCTCTACGCACTATCTAATTATTGATTTCCATGCAGTGCTATGGTAAAAGTTTACTTACACCAGCCCTTACATGAAAATCATTATGGCCCGCGAAAAGCTCACTCCCCCTAGAATTCTAGCTTTTACCCTTCCACCTCAAGTCAAGCAGGCTTTTCTGTGGGATACGGAAACGAAAATGCTTGCGGTACGGGTTACCTGCGGCGCAAAAGCGTATATCTTTCAAAGTCCATTCAATGGTACGGATCTGCGAATGACTATCGGCAGTGTTGAGGTGTGGGACATTGCCAGAGCACGTCGAGAAGCTCGCCGACTGCAATCTCTGATTGACCAGGGCATTGACCCTCGCCTGGCCAAAGCTAACGGATTGGTTGAAGCCGAGACGCTCCGAAAAAACAATCAACAGCTGGATGTCACAATGGGTGAAGCTTGGACGTCCTATATTGCCAGTCGCAAGAATAACTGGAGTGACCGCCACCTGCTTGATCATCAAAACATCGCTTGCCTGAGCGGAAGTAAACGAAGGCGAGGACAAGGCACGAAACAGGCTGGCCCCCTGGCTGCGCTTATGCCATTAAGGCTACATGCGATTACGCCAGAGGTAGTGTCTGCCTGGATGCAGAAGGAAAATGTCCAACGTCCTACTTATGCTTCCTTGGCTTATCGTTTGCTCCGGGCCTTCGTCCGTTGGGCATCCGAGGAAGCGGAATTCAAGGCGGCAGTCGATATCAATGCCGTCGGCGCGAAAGTCACCCGAAACAATGTAAAAAGCGTAAAGCCAAAGGAGGGTGATTGCCTGCAACGGGAGCAGCTTGCGCTCTGGTTCAATGCCGTGCGAGAACTCAGCAATCCCGTGCAGGCTGCCTATTTGCAAACACTGTTGCTTATAGGTACCCGCCGGGAAGAATTGGCGGCTTTAAAGTGGGGCCAGGTCGACTTTCAATGGAATTCAATTGCTATACGTGACAAGGTAGAAGGCGAGCGTATAATCCCTTTGACGCCCTTTGTTTCAAGTCTGCTAATGAGCCTGCCCCGCCGTAGCGAATGGGTTTTTTCAAGCCCTTCAGCCAAATCTGGCCGCATCCAGGAACCTCGTATTGCCCACAACCGTGCCCTGAAATCTGCGGGCCTACCTCACCTCTCTTTACATGGATTGCGGCGTTCGTTCGGCACCCTCGCGGAGTGGGTTGAGTGCCCTGCGGGAGTTATTGCCCAACTCATGGGGCATGCCCCTAGCGCTATAGCTGAGAAGCACTATCGACGCCGGCCGCTTGACCTATTGCGAGTTTGGCACGGCAGAATAGAAGCATGGATTATTAACGAGGCTGACCTTCGGCAGGCGGCTGAGATTTCGCGCTGCAAAAATATCATTCAAGCCGCGTAATTTAAAATTTCTTCCGAATTACGGGTAGCCGGCATGGGCCATATTAACCTTTAATTAAACCCCGACATTTGGAGCGCGTAATGTTTCCCACCTATGTGGCAATTGACAAAGCGGTATCGCTAATTCGCGAGAAATGTGGTGAGCACGGTACAGCGGATGGGCTCCTGCAATATGCACATGAAGGAAAAATACAGTTATTCGCCTTGGTAAGGGAACCGGTATATTTCATAGAGCGGAGAGATATACTTGTTGATCAGCCACACGTGGGCTTTGCTAAGGTTCTGTGGGAGGGAAGGAAGGATTATAAACCTCCATCTGGACAGACGAAATCTTTGACAAATAGAGCTACTGCTTCGAGAGTTCAAGCGGAACGAGGGTCTAAACCTACTAATATCCCGCCAGAAGTGCAACGGATCAGTGATGCTATTTTTGGATTACGGAAGCAGCCGTCTGACCAAAAACCGAAACTTCAGTCTAAATCCGGAGAAGACGACCAAACCGCTGCACTTAACGCTTATGAAAAAATGTGTTCGCTAGAGCAAATTCTAATGCCCACAGATTTTCAGAAAGTATGCTTTTCTATTGCAGACTACATAGCGCTGTCGCCGATTTGTGCTGGCCAAATATTTGCCTCCCGAAATATTCCACGAGCTACTGATATCGTCGAGATGTTTGTTAACGGCAAATGGAGGCCAGTCTTTATTAGCAATAAGCCAGGCTGGCGGGTAACAGAAAACGAATTATTTTTGTTAACCGTTGAGCTGGAGCACCTTTTTAGACCTTCTGAAGAAATTGACAAACGAAAAGAGCTCGAAGTATCAAAGGGTGTTTCAGAACCATTAGCAATGACGAATATAGACACACCTCCCGCAGTGACAAAAAAAAGAATGTGTGCCGCACCTTGGCCACTACAAGGGATAAATGTAGAGAAAATTTTATCTGACCCCCCTAATTGGGCCAAAGACGCTCGCGTTTACCGCATTGGTCCCGGCAACGGGTCCTCTTTATGGAATCCTGCCATGTTTGCATATCTTCTTGCAACTACTTCATCATCACCGAAACGGCCGAAGATAAACAGGCTAGTTCTTGATGTATTCATAAGGCGGTATTTTCCCGAATCAATTAATGCATGGGAAGATCTGGCTGATTATATTTTACCCTCTCCACATTCTCCCTCTAATGTACCGCTAATCACCGCAATATTACCGCGGTAAATGCACCGCAACGCACCGCAATATTACGGTGACCTCCCCGAAGAACCGCATGGATACTGGAAATCAATTGCCGCGGTAATTATGCGGGAGGCACCGTAATATCTTATACACCCATTGCTGTGTAAACAGCTTCTTTGGAGTGTATTACGATGGCTTATCAAAGCACCAAGGCCTTCGCCGCCGACCTCAATATTAAGTCAGAAAGTATCCACGCCCGTCTCTCCAAGTTCGGAAGTTATTTCGGAGTGGTTCCAATAAAGCTGCCCAATGGCAGGTTGGCATTTCCGCCTGG